>NZ_CAWORF010000001.1:0-30867 GCF_963883545.1 Escherichia sp. E4702
TTCTTCATACACGCGGCATGGCTGCATCAGGCTTGCGCCCATTGTGCCAATATTCCCCACTGCTGCCTCCCGTAGGAGTCTGGACCGTGTCTCAGTTCCAGTGTGGCTGGTCATCCTCTCAGACCAGCTAGGGATCGTCGCCTAGGTGAGCCGTTACCCCACCTACTAGCTAATCCCATCTGGGCACATCCGATGGCAAGAGGCCCGAAGGTCCCCCTCTTTGGTCTTGCGACGTTATGCGGTATTAGCTACCGTTTCCAGTAGTTATCCCCCTCCATCAGGCAGTTTCCCAGACATTACTCACCCGTCCGCCACTCGTCAGCAAAGAAGCAAGCTTCTTCCTGTTACCGTTCGACTTGCATGTGTTAGGCCTGCCGCCAGCGTTCAATCTGAGCCATGATCAAACTCTTCAATTTAAAAGTTTGATGCTCAAAGAATTAAACTTCGTAATGAATTACGTGTTCACTCTTGAGACTTGGTATTCATTTATCGTCTTGCGACGTTAAGAATCCGTATCTTCGAGTGCCCACACAGATTGTCTGATAAATTGTTAAAGAGCAGTTGCGACGCGGCTTTCAGCTCACTATCGCGAGGTGGCGTATATTACGCTTTCCTCTTTCAGAGTCAACCCTGAATTTCAGAATTTTTCTCTTCAACCGAACCGGCTGTTTGTGTGAAGTGATTCACATCCGCCGTGTCGATGGAGGCGCATTATAGGGAGTTCTCCGTAGGCCGCAATAGAAAAATTGCAAAAAAATGACTGACTGCTGCATTCCCCAGCAAAACCCCGCTTTATACCTTTTTACGCACAGAGTTATCCACAATCATCAGCATAATTTCTGTATTTCTCACACGGTAAGCACAGTCAAAATAGTGATCGCCATTGAAAGAGAAAAATTCGCGAGCGTTGCGCAAACGTTTTCGTTACAATGCGGGCGAAAAATAAGGATGCCCCGTTAGGGGCGTTAGCTGAGTTTTTCGTGAATAATTCAGCTAACGCTCTCTGTAATAGTCAAATCCAGGGGATTTACCATGCAACAACGTCGTCCAGTCCGCCGCGCTCTGCTCAGTGTTTCTGACAAAGCCGGTATCGTCGAATTCGCCCAGGCACTTTCCGCACGCGGTGTGGAGCTGCTGTCTACAGGGGGCACTGCCCGTCTGTTAGCAGAAAAAGGTCTGCCGGTAACCGAAGTTTCCGATTACACCGGTTTCCCGGAGATGATGGATGGACGCGTGAAGACCCTGCATCCGAAAGTACATGGTGGCATTCTGGGCCGTCGCGGCCAGGACGATGCCATTATGGAAGAACATCAGATCCAGCCTATCGATATGGTGGTTGTTAACCTGTATCCGTTCGCCCAGACCGTGGCCCGTGAAGGTTGCTCGCTGGAAGATGCGGTTGAGAACATCGATATCGGCGGCCCAACCATGGTGCGCTCCGCCGCCAAGAACCATAAAGATGTCGCAATCGTGGTGAAGAGCAGCGACTACGACGCCATTATTAAAGAGATGGATGCCAACGAAGGATCGCTTCTGCTTGCAACCCGTTTCGACCTCGCTATCAAAGCCTTCGAACACACCGCCGCCTACGACAGCATGATTGCCAACTACTTCGGCAGCATGGTTCCGGCTTACCACGGTGAAAGCAAAGAAGCCGCCGGTCGCTTCCCACGCACGCTGAACCTGAACTTCATTAAGAAGCAGGATATGCGTTACGGCGAGAACAGCCACCAGCAGGCTGCCTTCTATATAGAAGAGAATGTGAAAGAAGCCTCCGTTGCCACCGCAACCCAGGTTCAGGGTAAAGCCCTCTCTTATAACAACATCGCCGATACCGATGCGGCGCTGGAGTGCGTGAAAGAGTTCGCCGAGCCGGCATGTGTGATTGTGAAGCACGCCAACCCGTGCGGCGTGGCTATCGGCAATTCCATTCTTGATGCTTACGATCGCGCGTACAAAACCGACCCAACCTCCGCATTCGGCGGCATCATTGCCTTTAACCGCGAGCTGGATGCTGAAACCGCGCAGGCCATCATTTCTCGTCAGTTTGTTGAAGTGATCATTGCGCCGTCCGCCAGCGAAGAAGCCCTGAAAATCACCGCCGCCAAACAGAACGTTCGCGTCCTGACCTGCGGTCAGTGGGGCGAGCGTGTTCCGGGTCTTGATTTCAAACGCGTGAACGGCGGTTTGCTGGTTCAGGATCGTGACCTGGGGATGGTCGGTGCGGAAGAACTGCGCGTCGTCACCCAACGTCAGCCGACCGAACAGGAACTGCGTGATGCGCTGTTCTGCTGGAAAGTGGCGAAGTTCGTGAAATCCAATGCTATCGTCTATGCCAAAAACAATATGACCATCGGTATTGGCGCGGGCCAGATGAGCCGCGTGTACTCCGCGAAAATCGCCGGTATTAAAGCTGCCGATGAAGGCCTGGAAGTGAAAGGTTCCTCGATGGCTTCTGACGCGTTCTTCCCGTTCCGCGACGGTATTGATGCCGCCGCCGCTGCGGGCGTGACCTGCGTAATCCAGCCTGGCGGTTCCATCCGTGATGACGAAGTGATTGCCGCCGCCGACGAGCACGGTATTGCGATGCTCTTCACCGACATGCGCCACTTCCGCCATTAATGGAGCGACAGATGAAAGTATTAGTGATTGGTAACGGCGGGCGCGAGCACGCGCTGGCCTGGAAAGCGGCCCAGTCGCCGCTGGTTGAGACTGTTTTTGTTGCTCCGGGTAACGCAGGCACTGCGCTGGAACCCACGCTGCAAAACGTCGCTATCGGCGTGACCGATATCCCGGCGCTGCTGGATTTCGCGCAAAACGAAAAGGTAGATCTAACCATCGTCGGCCCGGAAGCGCCGCTGGTGAAAGGCGTGGTTGATACCTTCCGCGCCGCCGGGCTGAAAATCTTCGGCCCAACCGCAGGTGCCGCGCAACTGGAAGGCTCAAAAGCGTTTACCAAAGATTTCCTGGCCCGCCATAAAATCCCTACGGCGGAATACCAGAACTTCACCGAGGTAGAACCTGCGCTGGCGTATCTGCGTGAGAAAGGCGCGCCAATCGTCATTAAAGCGGACGGTCTGGCTGCCGGGAAAGGCGTTATCGTAGCGATGACGCTGGAAGAAGCGGAAGCGGCTGTTCACGATATGCTGGCGGGCAACGCGTTTGGCGATGCGGGTCATCGCATTGTTATCGAAGAGTTCCTTGATGGAGAAGAAGCGAGCTTTATCGTGATGGTGGACGGCGAGCATGTGCTGCCGATGGCCACCAGCCAGGATCACAAACGCGTAGGCGATAAAGATACCGGGCCAAACACCGGCGGGATGGGCGCTTACTCTCCTGCGCCGGTGGTGACTGATGAAGTTCATCAGCGCACCATGGAACGCATCATCTGGCCAACCGTGAAAGGCATGGCGGCGGAAGGCAACACCTACACCGGTTTTCTCTATGCGGGCCTGATGATCGACAAACAGGGCAATCCGAAGGTTATTGAATTTAACTGCCGCTTTGGCGATCCGGAAACCCAGCCGATTATGCTGCGCATGAAGTCCGATCTGGTTGAACTTTGCCTGGCAGCCTGTGAAGGGAAGCTGGACGAGAAAACATCCGAGTGGGATGAACGTGCTTCTCTCGGCGTGGTGATGGCTGCGGGTGGATATCCGGGCGATTACCGCACCGGTGACGTGATCCACGGCCTGCCGCTGGAAGAAGTGGCAGGCGGCAAAGTGTTCCACGCGGGCACAAAACTGGCGGATGACGAGCAGGTGGTAACCAGCGGCGGGCGCGTACTGTGCGTCACCGCGCTGGGTCATACCGTGGCAGAAGCGCAGAAACGCGCTTATGCCTTAATGACCGATATCCATTGGAACGACTGCTTCTGCCGGAAAGATATCGGCTGGCGCGCTATCGAACGCTAGCAGAACTAACGCGACAGTTTTGCCAATAGTGTTTTGCGCGTGATCCCTAACTGACGGGCGGCTTCGGTTTTGTTGCCGCCCGTTTTCTCCAGTGCCGCCAGAATCACCTCTTTTTCCACTTCCACCAGCGGCTGAATATCCTGACTTTGTACCAGCGGGATCGGCGTACTCGCAATCGCCAGCGGCAGCTCGCGTTCGGAAATATATTCCCCGGTCAGCAACACCACTGCCCGTTCTACCGCGTTTTCCAGCTCACGAATATTTCCCGGCCAATCGTAATGAATCAACAGATCCATTGCCTGGGGCGTAAAGCCTTTTACCGCTTTGCGATTGCGTTCGGCAAACCGCTGAAGAAAATGGTTAGCCAGCAGAGGAATATCCTCCCGCCGTTGCCGCAGCGATGGCACTTCAATCGCCACCACGTTCAGGCGATAGTAGAGATCCTGGCGAAAACGCCCGGCATTTACCTCTGCGGCAAGATCGCGATGGGTCGCCGCAATCAGCCGGACATCGACCGAAATAGTCTGGTTGCTGCCGACACGCTGAACTTCACGCTCCTGAATCGCACGCAGCAGACGGACCTGCATCATCGGCGAGATATCGCCAATTTCATCGAGAAACAGCGTTCCGCCATCCGCCTCAACAAAGCGCCCTTCCCGCCGTTTGTCGGCCCCGGTAAACGCCCCTTTTTCGTGACCGAACAATTCAGATTCCAGCAAGGATTCGTTGAGTGCCGCACAGTTGAGCGTTACCAGCGGTTTTTCGCTACGTGCGCTACTGGCGTGAATCGCCCTGGCGACCAGCTCTTTACCGGTACCGGAATCGCCGTGGATCAGTACCGTAGCTTCCGATGGCGCGACAAGGGCAATTTCACCGAGCAGGTGTTGCATCGCTGCGCTTTTACCGACCATACCGAACTGGCTGGCGGACACCGCAGGTATTTCAGCATCGACACTGTGCGTATGCGCGAGCGCCTTTTCCAGCGTCGCCTGCAGGTTATCGAAATCCAGCGGTTTGATGAGATAATCCAGCGCCCCGGTTTTCAACGCCTCTACCGCCGTCTCGACGCTGGAGTAAGCGGTCATAATCAGTACCGGAATCGCCGGATTTAACGCTTTGATCTCTTTCAGCGTGGCGATGCCGTCCATCTCTGCCATTCGCACATCGCAAAGCACAAGATCAAACACCTGTTCCCGCACCTGCTCCAGCGCCTGTCGCCCGCTGTTCGCCAGCGCGACGTTATAGCCCCAGCCGCGCAGTAAAGCCTGCAAAATAGTGCAGTGGCTAATGTCATCATCCACCACCAGAATATCGATATTATCGTGCGTCATCCTTGTGGGTCCTTACGCGTAATATTGACCGGAAGCCAGAGGGTGAACGTTGCGCCTTTTCCCTCCTGGCTTGCGACCTGAATTGTACCACCGTGTTGTTCAACAATATTATGCACGACCGCCAGCCCTAACCCGGTGCCTTCGGCTTTGGTGGTGAAGTACGGGGTGAAGATAGCTTCAAGCTGATCCGCCGCAATTCCCTTACCGCTATCAGTAACGCTAATTTTCACGCCTGCGCCGCTTTCGCTGGCCGTCACGCTAATCACGCCATGCTGACCAATCGCCTGAATAGCGTTGAGATAGAGATTCAACAGGACCTGAGTCAGCCTGTCCGGATCGGCCTGAATTTCCGGCAACATGTCGTTGGCGGTAAAGAGTAACTGGATCTCCCGGCTGTTTGCATCCTGGCTTACCAGCTGTAATGAGTGGTTAATCAGAGTGTTGAGATCCACCGCCTGCAAAGCCAGATGCGTTGGTTTAACCAGTTCCAGCAGCTCGCTTACCACGCGGTTTAAACGGTCGGCTTCTTTCGCCATCACCTGCGCCAATTGATGCGCTTCTCCCCCTGCTGGCGCGCGTTCGGCAAAGTATTTCGCCAGCCCTTTAATCGAGGAAAGTGGGTTACGGATTTCGTGGGCAACGCCTGCCGCCAGGTGCCCCAGTGCCACCAGCTTCTCTTTGCGCTTCATTTCATCTTGTAGAAGCTGGCGCGAGCGCAGATACCGGCGATACCAGAAGAATGACAACACGCTTGCCAGCAAGACCGTCGCCAGGGCGAAGAGGATAATCAGGGTATTGCGCTTTTCCCCACTCTGGGTTGCAACCAGATCGCTGGCGTCAACGGCGATGAAAATAGCCTGTTGTGCTTCTGCCTGTGGCACAGCTTTGCCGTTACAGCGCGGCATATTGTGCATGCCATGCCGCCAGGGCGATGACATTGGCTGGAACAAACGATAGACCTCAAGCGCAGGCGCAGTTTCCGCTTTCTCAAGCAGTCGCCAGCGGGAGTTTTCCTCTGGCTTTAACTGCTGCATTTCATCAGGAGAATAGAGTGCACGCCCGACCATTTCGGGGTTACTGTGAAGAATGATGATGCCCTGCGCATCGGTGACCGCAAACCACAACACCCCAGGCTGGCCTGCCATCTCTTCCAGAAGCGCCTGTTGCTGCACATGGTGCATTCGCATCCCCATCCCTACGCGGCTTCCTGACTCCAGAGCGCGAATGAGCACATTACCTTTTTCCAGTAATGCCTGACGGTCAGCCTCACTTGCCCGCCCATAATCACGAATCACAGTTACCGCAAACAATCCCACCAGCCCAACAATGACAATGGGGAGGATCGTGCTTAACCATTTGGCTAAGGTGTCTTTTGAACGTTGCATAAAACGTATCTTCTTCTTTGCCTGTTCATCCCTTTTTGACAGCAGAAATCATGCCATCTTTTAGCAGCGCTTACCCTGCGCTGTAACACAAAGACTTAAGTTTCAATGAGTAAAAATGACTCGCCACCCACAGCAGGCGAGTCATTTTTACTCGTTTATCATGCCAGATTACCCGTCATATCAGCGTTTCGTTGTTGGCACGAAAGATGCAATACCCAAAGTAAGACAACCACTGGAGGATTAACCATGAAACGGAACACGAAAATTGCCCTGGTGATGATGGCGCTTTCAGCAATGGCGATGGGATCGACATCTGCATTTGCTCACGGCGGACACGGGATGTGGCAACAAAATGCCGCGCCTTTGACCAGCGAACAACAGACAGCGTGGCAGAAAATCCATAATGACTTTTACGCTCAAAGCAGCGCACTGCAACAGCAACTGGTGACGAAGCGTTATGAATACAATGCCCTGTTAGCCGCGAACCCACCGGATAGCAGCAAAATTAACGCGGTCGCCAAAGAGATGGAGGCTTTGCGTCAGTCGTTAGATGAGTTACGGGTGAAACGGGATATTGCGATGGCTGAAGCGGGTATTCCGCGCGGTACCGGAATGGGCATGGGTTACAGCGGCTGCGGTGGTGGTGGCGGTCATATGGGCATGGGCCACTGGTAAATCAGAACGTTTTCTCGTTGGGTTGCCAGCGACAGAAATCAGAGTTTGCCACTAACAGTAATTGCGAACCTTCGGGCGCTTCCAGCCATGCCACGCTGACATCAACAGAAGAGCGGCTCTGGCGGCGCTCGATATGCGCTATCGCCTGCGAATCTAAATCAGGTTTAATGGTTTGCCCTTCGCAGGTGGTCACGGTCTGTTCCATCGCATGCCAGCGCCCCTGACGCAGCACGACTCTCCCCTGACGTAAGGCATCGCTAATCTGGCGGATTTGGTCAGCACGATAACGATATAAATCAATTTGGTCGTTAGAAAGCTGCTGCTTTTCCCCGTCGGATTCACGTTGCATAAAACTCAGATCGCCGCGATCGTCAAAACGCGCGCGAATGTTCACCGGCGGTTTGCTGTAAACATTGATATTGATAAGCGTGAGGTTATCGCCCTGCCAGCGATACTCTCGCGTCGTGGTATCGCCATTGCGCCACGGGCTAAATACAGCAAGCAGATGGACATTATCGCCGCTGTCTTTTCGCCAGATGCGTACCGCGCCCTGATCTTCAGCAAATCCACTGGCGGTAAAGGGAGGAAGTGAGGAGTTATGGCTACAAGCAGTAAGAAACAGCGCGCCTGCCAGCATCAATGAGCGACGCCAGAAAGACAAAAGGGGTGAAACCACCCCTTCGTTAAAACTGTTCACTGCCACGCAATCTTACTTAACTGCGTCTTTCAGTGCCTTGCCAGAAACAAATGCCGGTACGTTCGCAGCGGCGATTTTGATTTCTTTACCGGTCTGCGGGTTGCGGCCAGTACGCTCAGCGCGGTGGTTCACTTTGAAGGTACCGAAACCAACCAGTTGTACAGCATCGCCTTCTTTCAGAGACTCAGTAATTGCAGCCAGAGTGGACTCCAGAGCAGCTTTAGCCTGGGTTTTGGACAGTTCTGCTTTCTCTGCAATTACATCAATCAGTTGAGTCTTGTTCATAAGTTATCCTTACAATGTGTTTATCGCTTGCTAAGCATCGAGTGCGACGGAAATGCCAGAATAGCACTCTCCTGCATACACGCACCGATAGCCACTTTTTTTCGCCCCCCAAATGTAGACCAGACGGGGGGCGAAAGGGAAGACTCCAGGTACGACAAATCAGGCGTTAATTCACGTTTTCTGGTCTTATTGCTGAAAAATTATACCAATATTGCTCTCACCCGCCTCACGCAGGTCGGCTCTAAGGCCTTTTATCAGCTCGATGTCACGTTCTTCACACTCGGCTAAAAGTCGGAATATTTCCCACTGAATGTCCCATTCTTGCTCAACGGCTGGGTTTTCTTTCAGCTCTTCATCGCTCATTTCGCGACCAGCCTGAGTCATTTCCAGCATCGCAACGGTGGTAATAGAGGTCTTACTCACTTCCACCGCGTGTTCGAGCGTTTCGCCACTCAAACGCGAATGAACCAGTTCACTTAACGCCACGCAGGCATCAATTGCCGGATAAACGCCGTACAGATCGAAATCGTCGGCTGAAGGAATCGCTTCTTCAAATTTCTCCAGTTGGCTGTCGAAATTTACTTTTGCGTCTTTAACGGTCAGCGTTTCCCAGATGAGATCGAGAATACGCCGATAAATTTGCCCATCACCAAAACCAGTTTGCTGGCAGAACATGGCGTAATTGGGGTACATGCGTTCGCATAGACAAGCCATGAAAGTGACATGCTGCCAGCTTTCCAGGCGCTCCAGACGCAGATGAATCGGGTTTTGTAACATGTTGAGTTCTCAAATACGGAAATTATCCGCAGTTTACCTGAATTAGGGCTGATTTGCTGTATAGCGCACGAACGCCGGACGTTCCGAGGCCACCGCGTCCGCCCAGCGTGTTGGCTCCGGCAGACGATAGCCTTTCATGCAGCGTTGTACCCACGCCAGCGCGCTATCCACACTGACCCGATGGCCGGTAGAAATAAACAGAGGGTTACAGCGCGCTTTGCTGCGCCAGACCCAGGCCAGCTGCTCGCCTTTATCCATCAGCGGGGCCAGCGCGCCCGGTTCGCTGGAGAGCGCTTCGAATTTACCGCAGAGCCGTTTTTTCGCTACGCCAATGGTCGGCACATCCACCAATAAGCCAAAATGGCTGGCGACGCCAAGACGGCGCGGATGCGAGATCCCGTGACCATCGACAAACACTAAATCCGGCTTTTGCGACAGCATCTCCCACGCGGCCAGCAGCGCAGGATATTCGCGGAAGGAAAGAAAACCTGGAATGTAAGGCATGGTAGTAGCGATGCGGGCCACTTTATACTCCACCAGCTCAAGCGAGGGGTATTTCAGCAGCACCATCGCCGCTCGCGTCACTTCTCCGCCCTGCTCAAACCCGACATCGGCTCCAGCGATCAGATCCGGCGGATCTTTATCGAGTCGATCCTCGCGGATCACAGAAGAAGCTAGTTCAAGTTGTTGAGCGCGTAATGACGCGAGATCCATAACCACTCCTTACTGATGATAAGGCGCAGACAGGCGATGCACTGCCTCCACAAATACGCCAGCATGTTCTGGCGGCACATCCTGATGGATACCGTGGCCGAGGTTAAAGACGTGGCCTTCACCGTGACCGAAACCGGCAAGGATTGTCGCCACTTCTTCTTCAATACGGGCAGGCGGCGCGTACAACATTGACGGGTCCATATTGCCCTGCAGCGCGACTTTATCACCCACGCGGCGGCGTGCATCGGCGATGTCCGTTGTCCAGTCGAGGCCCAGCGCATCGCAACCGGTTTCTGCCATGGCTTCCAGCCACTGTCCGCCACCTTTGGTAAACAGCGTGACCGGTACGCGGCGACCGTCGTTTTCACGCAGTAAACCATCAACAATTTTATGCATGTAATAGAGCGAGAACTGTTGATAATCGCGCCCGGTTAGCACGCCGCCCCAGGTGTCGAAAATCATCACTGCCTGAGCACCGGCTTTAATCTGCGCGTTCAGGTACAGAGTGACGCTTTTCGCCAGTTTATCGAGCAGAGCGTGCAGCGCCTGCGGATCGGCATACATCATTTTTTTGATCACGGTGAACGCTTTGCTGCTGCCGCCTTCTACCATATAGGTCGCCAGCGTCCACGGACTGCCGGAAAAACCAATCAGCGGCACTTCGCCTTTCAGTTCGCGACGAATGGTACGCACCGCGTTCATCACGTAACCCAGCTCATCTTCCGGGTCCGGAATTGGCAGTTTATCGACGTCAGCTTTGCAGGTGACTGGCGAGGTAAAACGCGGACCTTCTCCGGCTTCAAAATAGAGCCCTAACCCCATCGCGTCCGGCACGGTGAGGATATCGGAAAAGAGGATCGCCGCATCCAGCGGGTAGCGACGCAGCGGTTGCAAAGTCACTTCGCACGCCAGCTCGGCGTTTTTGCACAGCGACATAAAATCGCCCGCCTGGGCGCGCGTGGCTTTATATTCCGGTAGATAGCGGCCCGCCTGGCGCATCATCCATACTGGAGTGACATCAACGGGCTGGCGCAGCAGCGCCCGCAGATAACGATCGTTTTTAAGTTCGGTCATTTTGGCTGTTCCTTAGTGCGTCAGGCGGTCAGTGTATCATCACTCATACTCTGCCCGACACATCGCCACCGTATCTTCTATCAGACGGCGCGCTACGGTGCCGGGCGGTGGAAGTAACGGCAAATCGTCATAGCGATACCAGTTCGCCTCGAGCAATTCTTTCGGGTCGATCACGATGTCGCCGCTGTCATATTCCGCCATAAACGCGGTCATTAAAGACTGAGGAAACGGCCACGGCTGGGAAGTCACGTACCGCAAGTTTTTGACTTTGATGCCGCTCTCTTCCATCACTTCCCGCGCGACTGCCTGTTCGAGGGTTTCGCCCACTTCGACGAATCCGGCGAGTACCGTATGGACACCGTTACGATGCCGGGTATGCTGAGCAAGTAGGATTGAATCATCGCGACGGATGGCAACGATAATGCAGGGAGCGATTTGTGGGTAGTAACGCTCACGGCAGTGGCTGCATAGCATCGCCCATTCGGTTTTGCTCGGATACATGTCATGCCCGCAGTAACCGCAGTATTTATGCGAGCGATAAAACTCCGCCAGTTGCACACCACGTCCGGCTAATTGAAACAGCCCGACATCCAGATCAATGACCTGGCGCACCGAGCCCATATCGTGACGACGCTGCTGTTGCACTAGCCAAACAGGTTCTCCCTGCCATTCGCCGATTTGTTGTGCGCGCTGACCCACAAGATCGAAATTTGCCGCTTCGCCGTATGGTAATTCTCCCTTCGGCAACCATAATTTTTGTTCATGACTGACTACCCACCAGCCGTGATCTAATTTTTCAATTATACGATCCATAGCTCTTGCACTACCTTTGCATCACTGGCATGTTTAACATGGTTTTTACATTTCTCACTGAGCAGTTTTTGAATACAAACTTGCGGAGTCAATCATGCTTAACCAGCTCGATAACCTGACGGAGCACGTCAGAGGAAGTAACAAACTGGTTGATCGCTGGCTACATGTACGTAAGCATCTGCTCGTGGCTTACTACAATCTGGTTGGCATTAAGCCTGGCAAAGAATCGTACATGAGGCTGAATGAAAAAGCCCTTGATGATTTTTGCCAGAGTCTGGTCGACTACCTGTCTGCCGGACATTTCAGTATTTATGAACGCATTCTTCATAAACTGGAAGGCAACGGGCAACTCGCTCATGCCGCGAAGATTTGGCCGCAACTCGAAGCCAACACGCAACAGATTATGGATTACTACGATTCCAGCCTGGAAACCGCCATCGATCATGATAATTACCTTGAGTTTCAACAGGTTTTATCTGACATCGGCGAGGCACTGGAAGCGCGATTTGTGCTGGAAGATAAGTTGATTCTGCTGGTGCTTGACGCCGCCCGCGTCAAACATCCTGCTTGAGTTCTGCGCTGTTAACGCGTAATTTACATTCAACGCCCCGTTTGCGGGGCTAATTTCTTGTCGGAGTGCCTTAACTGGCTGAGACCGTTTATTCGGGATCCGCGGAACCTGATCAGGCTAATACCTGCGAAGGGAACAAGAGTTAATCTGCTATCGCATCGCCCCTGCGGCGATCGTCTCTTGCTTCATCCGTCGTCTGACAAGCCACGTCCTTAACTTTTGGAATGAGCTATGTCTGCAACAAAACTGACCCGCCGCGAACAACGCGCCCGGGCCCAACATTTTATCGACACCCTGGAAGGCACCGCCTTTCCCAACTCAAAACGCATTTATATCACTGGCACACACCCCAGCGTGCGCGTGCCGATGCGTGAGATCCAGCTTAGCCCGACACTAATTGGCGGCAGCAAAGAACAGCCGCAGTACGAAGAAAACGAAGCGATTCCGGTCTACGACACCTCCGGCCCGTATGGCGATCCGCAGATCGCCATTAACGTGCAGCAAGGGCTGGCAAAACTGCGCCAGCCGTGGATCGACGCACGCGGCGATACCGAAGAACTCACCGTGCGCAGTTCCGATTACACTAAAGCGCGGCTGGCAGATGATGGCCTCGACGAGCTGCGTTTTAGCGGCGTATTAACGCCAAAACGCGCCAAAGCAGGACGCTGCGTCACCCAACTGCACTACGCCCGCCAGGGCATCATCACACCGGAAATGGAATTCATCGCCATCCGCGAGAATATGGGCCGCGAGCACATCCGTAGCGAAGTTTTACGCCACCAGCATCCGGGAATGAGCTTTGGCGCACGTCTGCCGGAAAATATCACTGCGGAATTTGTCCGTGATGAAGTTGCTGCCGGACGTGCGATTATCCCGGCCAACATTAATCATCCGGAATCGGAGCCGATGATTATTGGCCGTAACTTCCTGGTAAAAGTTAACGCCAATATCGGCAACTCAGCGGTCACCTCTTCCATCGAAGAAGAAGTGGAAAAGCTGGTATGGTCCACGCGCTGGGGAGCGGATACGGTGATGGATCTCTCCACCGGTCGCTATATTCACGAAACCCGCGAGTGGATTTTGCGTAACAGCCCGGTGCCGATCGGTACTGTGCCGATCTACCAGGCGCTGGAGAAGGTTAATGGGATCGCCGAAGATCTTACCTGGGAAGCGTTCCGCGACACGCTGCTGGAACAGGCCGAGCAAGGTGTGGATTACTTCACTATCCATGCGGGGGTGCTGCTGCGCTACGTGCCGATGACCGCGAAACGCCTGACCGGTATCGTCTCTCGCGGCGGTTCGATTATGGCGAAATGGTGCCTCTCCCATCATCAGGAAAATTTCCTCTATCAACACTTCCGCGAAATTTGTGAAATCTGTGCCGCTTATGACGTTTCGCTGTCGCTGGGCGACGGCCTGCGCCCCGGTTCTATTCAGGACGCCAACGATGAAGCGCAGTTTGCCGAGCTGCATACGCTGGGCGAACTGACCAAAATCGCCTGGGAATATGACGTGCAGGTGATGATTGAAGGCCCCGGGCATGTGCCGATGCAGATGATTCGCCGCAATATGACCGAGGAGTTAGAGCACTGCCACGAAGCGCCGTTTTACACTCTGGGGCCGCTAACTACCGATATCGCGCCGGGCTATGACCACTTCACGTCAGGGATTGGTGCGGCGATGATTGGCTGGTTTGGCTGCGCGATGCTCTGTTACGTAACGCCAAAAGAGCATCTGGGTCTGCCTAATAAAGAAGATGTTAAGCAGGGGCTTATCACCTATAAGATTGCCGCCCACGCCGCCGACCTGGCGAAAGGGCATCCGGGCGCGCAAATTCGCGATAACGCCATGTCGAAAGCCCGCTTCGAATTTCGCTGGGAAGACCAGTTTAATCTGGCCCTCGACCCGTTTACCGCCCGCGCTTATCACGATGAAACCCTGCCGCAAGAGTCCGGCAAAGTCGCCCATTTTTGCTCCATGTGTGGGCCGAAATTCTGCTCGATGAAAATCAGCCAGGAAGTGCGTGATTACGCCGCCGCGCAAACCATTGAAGTGGGAATGGCGGATATGTCGGAGAACTTCCGCGCCAGAGGCGGAGAAATCTACCTGCGTAAGGAGGAAGCGTGATGTATCAGCCTGATTTTCCTCCTGTACCTTTTCGTTTAGGACTGTACCCGGTGGTGGACAGCGTACAGTGGATCGAACGTCTGTTGGATGCAGGCGTACGTACTCTCCAGCTACGCATCAAAGATCAACGCGATGAAGAGGTGGAAGCCGATGTCGTGGCGGCAATTGCGCTGGGCCGCCGCTATAACGCGCGATTGTTTATCAACGATTACTGGCGGCTGGCGATCAAGCATCAGGCGTATGGCGTCCATTTGGGGCAGGAAGATTTGCAAGCCACCGATCTCCACGCCATCCGCGCGGCAGGCCTGCGGCTGGGCGTTTCGACCCATGACGATATGGAGATCGACGTCGCGCTAGCAGCACATCCTTCTTATATCGCACTGGGACATGTATTCCCGACGCAAACCAAACAGATGCCTTCTGCACCGCAGGGGCTGGAACAACTGGCACGGCACATTGAGCGTCTGGCGGATTATCCCACCGTGGCGATTGGCGGTATCAGTCTGCCGCGCGCGCCTGCGGTGATAGCAACGGGTGTCGGCAGTATCGCCGTCGTCAGTGCCATTACCCAGGCGGCAGACTGGCGTTTGGCAACGGAACAGCTGCTGGAAATTGCAGGAGTTGGCGATGAATGACCGTGACTTTATGCGTTATAGCCGCCAAATCCTGCTCGACGATATCGCTCTTGACGGGCAGCAAAAACTGCTCGACAGCCAGGTGCTGATTATTGGTCTTGGCGGGCTGGGTACACCTGCTGCGCTGTACCTGGCGGGGGCTGGCGTCGGGACGCTGGTACTGGCAGATGACGACGATGTGCATTTAAGCAATCTGCAACGACAAATCCTCTTTACCACTGAAGATATCGATCGCCCGAAATCGCAGGTCAGCCAACAGCGACTGACACAGTTGAATCCCGATATTCAACTGACAGCATTACAACAACGGTTAACGGGTGAGGCGTTAAAAGATGCGGTTGCACAAGCCGATGTGGTGCTCGACTGTACCGACAATATGGCGACTCGCCAGGAGATTAATGCCGCCTGCGTAGCACTCAACACGCCGCTTATCACCGCCAGCGCGGTCGGATTTGGCGGTCAGTTGATGGTACTGACGCCGCCCTGGGAGCAGGGGTGTTACCGCTGCCTGTGGCCAGATAACCAGGAGCCAGAACGCAACTGCCGCACGGCGGGCGTGGTTGGCCCGGTGGTCGGGGTTATGGGCACTTTGCAGGCACTGGAAGCAATTAAGTTATTAAGCGGTATAGAGACGCCGGCGGGAGAACTCCGACTATTCGACGGTACATCGAGCCAGTGGCGCAGCCTGGCGTTGCACCGCGCCAGTGGTTGCCCGGTATGCGGAGGAAGCAATGCAGATCCTGTTTAACGATCAACCGATGCAGTGCGCCGCCGGGCAAACTGTTCACGAACTACTGGAGCAACTCGACCAACGACAAGCGGGCGCGGCTCTGGCGATTAATCAGCAAATCGTCCCGCGGGAGCAATGGGCGCAACATATCGTGCAGGATGGCGACCAGATCCTGCTTTTTCAGGTTATTGCAGGGGGTTGAGATGTTACGTATTGCGGACAAAACGTTTGATTCACATCTGTTTACCGGTACCGGGAAATTCGCCTCCTCACAACTGATGGTGGAGTCTATTCGTGCTTCCGGCAGCCAGCTGGTGACGCTGGCGATGAAACGCGTCGACTTATGCCAACACAACGACGCTATCCTCGAACCGCTTATCGCGGCGGGTGTGACCCTGCTGCCGAATACATCCGGGGCGAAAACCGCGGAAGAAGCCATTTTCGCCGCCCATCTGGCGCGTGAGGCGTTAGGCACAAACTGGCTAAAATTAGAGATTCACCCTGACGCCCGCTGGCTATTGCCCGATCCCATCGAAACCCTGAAAGCCGCCGAAACGCTGGTACAACAGGGATTTGTCGTGCTGCCTTACTGCGGGGCCGATCCGGTATTGTGTAAACGTCTGGAAGAAGTCGGCTGTGCAGCGGTGATGCCGCTCGGCGCGCCGATTGGCTCGAATCAGGGACTGGAGACCCGCGCCATGCTGGAGATTATTATCCAGCAGGCCACCGTTCCGGTGGTTGTCGATGCTGGCATCGGCGTTCCCAGCCATGCCGCACAGGCGCTGGAAATGGGGGCCGACGCGGTGTTAGTGAATACGGCGATTGCCGTCGCGGACGATCCCGTCAACATGGCGAAGGCATTTCGTCTGGCAGTAGAAGCAGGCCTGCTGGCTCGTCAGTCCGGACCGGGCAGCCGCAGTCATTTTGCTCATGCCACCAGCCCGCTGACCGGATTTCTGGAGGCATCGGCATGAAAACCTTCAGCGATCGCTGGCGACAACTGGACTGGGACGACATCCGCCTGCGTATCAACGGCAAAACGGCTGCTGACGTAGAGCGGGCGCTAAATGCCTCGCAACTCACCCGCAACGACATGATGGCGCTGTTATCGCCTGCCGCCAGTGGCTATCTGGAACAACTGGCCCAACGGGCGCAGCGCCTGACCCGTCAGCGATTTGGCAACACAGTTAGTTTCTACGTCCCGCTTTATCTTTCCAATCTTTGCGCTAACGACTGCACGTACTGCGGATTTTCCATGAGCAATCGCATCAAGCGCAAAACGCTGGATGAAGCAGATATTGCCAGGGAAAGTGCCGCTATACGGGAGATGGGCTTTGAACATCTGCTATTAGTCACTGGTGAACATCAGGCGAAAGTGGGGATGGATTACTTTCGTCGTCATCTCCCTGCCCTGCGTGAACAGTTCTCTTCACTACAGATGGAAGTGCAACCGCTGGCGGAGGCGGAATATGCCGAACTAAAACAGCTTGGTCTCGATGGCGTGATGGTTTATCAGGAGACGTATCACGAGGCGACATATGCCCGCCATCATCTGAAAGGCAAAAAACAGGACTTCTTCTGGCGGCTGGAAACGCCGGATCGGCTGGGGTGTGCGGGAATTGATAAGATAGGCCTCGGCGCTCTGATCGGTCTTTCCGACAGCTGGCGCGTTGACTGCTATATGGTTGCCGAACATTTGCTATGGCTGCAACAGCATTACTGGCAAAGCCGTTACTCTGTCTCTTTCCCGCGCCTGCGCCCGTGTACTGGCGGCATTGAGCCTGCGTCGATTATGGATGAACGCCAGTTAGTGCAAACCATCTGCGCCTTCCGGCTGCTTGCACCGGAGATTGAACTGTCACTCTCCACGCGGGAATCACCGTGGTTTCGCGATCGCGTAATTCCGCTGGCAATTAATAACGTCAGCGCTTTTTCGAAAACGCAGCCAGGTGGCTATGCCGACAATCACCCCGAGCTGGAACAGTTCTCACCGCACGACAATCGCAGGCCTGAAGCGGTTGCTGCCGCGTTAACTGCTCAAGGTTTGTAGCCGGTATGGAAAGACTGGGACAGCTATCTGGGACGCGCCTCGCAAAGGCTATGAGACGGAATGTAAGAACGTAAATTTATTCCGAGCCGCTACGGAAGATGAAAAACGCAAGGTTGTTGAAAGCGTTGTGTTTTTTTATGGTAGTGCCGTCAGCAGGAATGTTGTCCAGGGCGAAAAGCTTCTTCCTCGTTTCGCCCTGCCTTTCTTAATATTTCCCGTGAAGAATTTGCCCTCTGAATAACAGCCATAAAAAAACCCGCCGAAGCGGGTTTTTACGTTATTTGCGGATTAACGATTACTCGTTATCAGAACCGCCCAGACCTGCGTTCAGCAGTTCTGCCAAGCTGGCAGATGCGTCTTCTGCAGTCACCTGCGGTGCAGCCGGAGCTTCACCCGCAGCACGGCGACGCATACGATCCTGGTGGTACGCGTAACCGGTACCTGCCGGGATCAGACGACCCACAATAACGTTCTCTTTCAGGCCGCGCAGTTCGTCGCGTTTGCCCGCAACGGCTGCTTCGGTCAGCACGCGAGTCGTCTCCTGGAACGATGCCGCGGAGATGAAGGACTCGGTTGCCAGAGACGCTTTGGTGATACCCAGCAGATCGCGGGAGTAAGTTGCCCCCACTTTGCCGTTCGCTTCCAGTTCGCGGTTTGCGATCTTGACGCGAGAGTATTCAACCTGTTCGCCTTCCAGGAAGTCGGAGCTGCCCGCGTTAACGATGGTAGCTTTACGCAGCATCTGACGAACGATAACTTCGATGTGTTTATCGTTAATCTTAACGCCCTGCAGACGGTATACGTCCTGTACTTCGTTAACGATGTAACGAGTAACAGCATGAACACCACGCAGACGCAGAATGTCGTGCGGCGCTTCCGGACCGTCGGAAATTACGTCACCACGTTCTACACGTTCACCTTCGAACACGTTGAGCTGACGCCATTTCGGAATCATCTCTTCGTACGGATCGCTACCGTCTACCGGGGTGATAACCAGACGACGTTTACCTTTGGTTTCTTTACCGAAGGAAACGATACCGCTGATTTCAGCCAGGATTGCCGGCTCTTTCGGACGACGTGCTTCGAACAGGTCCGCAACGCGCGGCAGACCACCGGTGATGTCCTTGGTACCGCCGGATTCCTGCGGAATACGCGCCAGGGTGTCACCAGAGCTGATCTGTACGCCATCTTCCAGCTGAACAATCGCTTTACCCGGCAGGAAGTACTGCGCAGGCATATCGGTACCTGGGATCAGAACGTCGTTACCCTGAGCATCAACGATTTTCAGTGCCGGACGCAGATCTTTACCACCTGCGGTACGTTCTGCGGAATCCAGAACCACCAGCGAAGACAGACCGGTCAATTCGTCGGTCTGACGAGTAATGGTCTGGCCGTCGATCATGTCAGTAAAGCGTACAAAACCGCTTACTTCGGTGATAACCGGCATGGTGTGCGGGTCCCAGTTTGCAACGGTTTCGCCGCCAGCAACCTGTTCGCCATCGCCTTTCGCCAGTACCGCACCGTAAGGTACTTTGTAGCTTTCTTTGGTACGACCGAATTCGTCGATCAGTTTCAGTTCGGTGTTACGGGAAGTGATAACCAGTTTACCGCTGGAGTTCACAACCGACTTCACGTTGCTGAGCTTGATGCTACCTTTGTTTTTCACCTGGATGCTGGATTCAGCAGCCGCACGAGATGCCGCACCACCGATGTGGAACGTACGCATGGTCAGCTGTGTACCCGGTTCACCGATGGACTGTGCCGCGATAACACCGATTGCTTCACCTTTGTTGATGATGTGGCCACGCGCCAGGTCACGACCGTAGCAGTGCGCACATACACCAAAGTCGGTGTCACAAGATACAACAGAACGTACTTTTACCGCGTCGACAGAGTTCTCTTCCAGCAGGTCACACCACTGTTCGTGCAGCAGCGTGTTGCGCGGAACGAGGATATCAGCAGTACCCGGCTTCAGAACGTCTTCAGCAGTTACACGACCCAGTACGCGATCGCGCAGCGGCTCTTTAACGTCACCACCTTCGATAACCGGAGTCATCATGATACCTTCATGGGTACCACAATCGTCTTCGGTAACCACCAGGTCCTGCGCCACGTCAACCAGACGACGAGTCAGGTAACCGGAGTTCGCAGTTTTCAGTGCGGTATCCGCCAGACCTTTACGAGCACCGTGGGTGGAGATGAAGTACTGGAGTACGTTCAGACCTTCACGGAAGTTCGCGGTGATTGGCGTTTCGATGATGGAACCATCCGGCTTCGCCATCAGACCACGCATACCAGCAAGCTGACGAATCTGTGCCGCAGAACCACGCGCACCGGAGTCGGCCATCATGTAGATGCTGTTGAAGGAAACCTGCTTCTCTTCCTGACCGTCACGGTTAATCACGGTTTCAGTTTGCAGGTTATCCATCATCGCTTTGG
Source organism: Escherichia sp. E4702 (assembly GCF_963883545.1). Taxonomy (NCBI): domain Bacteria; kingdom Pseudomonadati; phylum Pseudomonadota; class Gammaproteobacteria; order Enterobacterales; family Enterobacteriaceae; genus Escherichia; species Escherichia sp. E4702. Next base: position 20,218 of record NZ_CAWORF010000001.1, read on the forward strand.
ATACACGATCGTTCGCCGCAGCCCAGATATCGATAACTTTGTTGTAGCGTTCGCCCGCAGTTACCAGACCAGACTGGAACTGCTCCTGAATTTCAGCAACTTCTGCTTCTGCCTCGGAGATGATTTCGTGTTTCTTCTCCGGGATGACCATGTCATCGATACCAACAGATGCACCAGAACGCGCTGCATATGCAAAGCCGGTGTACATGATCTGGTCCGCAAAAATAACGGTCGGTTTCAGACCGAGAATGCGGTAGCAGGTGTTCAGCATTTTGGAGATTGCTTTTTTACCCAGCGCCTGGTTGACGATGGAGTAAGGCAGACCTTTCGGTACAATCATCCACAGAATGGCACGGCCAACAGTCGTGTCTTTCAGGCTGGTTTTCGCTACTAATTCACCGTTTGCATCTTTTTCATACTCGGTGATACGCACTTTAACGCGCGCATGCAGAGAAGCCAGACCAGAGCGATACAGACGTTCTGCTTCTTTCGGGCCAGTCAGCACCATGCCTTCGCCTTTGGCGTTAACACAGTCACGGGTCATGTAGTACAGACCCAGTACAACGTCCTGAGACGGAACGATGATTGGTTCGCCGTTCGCCGGGGACAGGATGTTGTTGGTAGACATCATCAGCGCACGCGCTTCCAGCTGGGCTTCCAGCGTCAGCGGTACGTGAACAGCCATCTGGTCACCATCGAAGTCGGCGTTATATGCCGCACAAACCAGCGGGTGCAGCTGGATAGCTTTACCTTCGATCAGTACCGGTTCAAATGCCTGGATACCCAGACGGTGCAGAGTCGGTGCACGGTTCAGCAGTACCGGGTGTTCGCGGATAACTTCGTCCAGGATATCCCAAACGACAGCTTCTTCGCGCTCAACCATTTTCTTCGCAGCTTTAATGGTGGTAGCAAGACCACGCAGTTCCAGCTTGCCGTAGATGAACGGTTTGAACAGCTCCAGCGCCATTTTCTTCGGCAGACCGCACTGATGCAGACGCAGGTATGGACCTACGGTGATTACAGAACGACCGGAGTAGTCAACACGCTTACCGAGCAGGTTCTGACGGAAACGACCCTGTTTACCTTTGATCATGTCGGCCAAAGATTTCAGAGGACGCTTGTTAGAACCGGTGATTGCACGACCGCGACGACCGTTATCCAACAGGGCGTCTACCGCTTCCTGCAGCATACGTTTTTCGTTACGTACGATGATGTCCGGCGCAGCCAGATCCAGCAGACGTTTCAGACGGTTGTTACGGTTAATGACGCGACGATACAGATCGTTCAGGTCAGAAGTCGCGAAACGACCACCATCCAGCGGAACCAGCGGACGCAGATCTGGCGGCAGTACCGGCAGAACGGTCAGGATCATCCACTCTGGTTTGTTACCAGACTGAACGAACGCTTCCAGCAGTTTGATACGCTTGGTCAGCTTTTTACGCTTGGTTTCGGAGTTGGTTTCGTTCAGCTCTTCACGCAGCTGTTCGCACTCTTGCTCCAGATCCATGCTCTTCAGCAGAGCCTGGATTGCTTCCGCACCCATTTTCGCGTCGAATTCGTCACCGAACTCTTCCAGCGCGTCCAGATACTGTTCTTCAGTCAGGATCTGCTGACGCTCCAGGTTGGTCATACCGCCTTCGATAACCACATAGGATTCAAAGTACAGTACGCGTTCGATATCGCGCAGCGGCATATCGAGCAGCAGGCCGATACGGGACGGCAGCGATTTCAGGAACCAGATGTGCGCAGTCGGAGAAGCCAGTTCGATGTGGCCCATACGCTCACGGCGTACTTTAGTCTGGGTCACTTCAACGCCGCACTTCTCACAGATGACGCCACGGTGTTTCAGGCGCTTGTACTTACCGCACAGGCACTCGTAATCTTTTACCGGCCCAAAGATACGGGCGCAGAAAAGGCCGTCACGTTCTGGTTTGAACGTACGGTAGTTGATGGTTTCCGGCTTTTTAACTTCACCGAAAGACCATGAACGGATCATGTCTGGCGAAGCCAGAGCAATTTTGATCGCATCAAACTCTTCGGTTTTAGTCTGCGCTTTCAGAAACTTTAATAAATCTTTCACGGATTTGCTCCCGTCGGAGTTAGCACAATCCGCTGCCGGGTTTTACCCCGACAGCAGTGACCTGTTTGAGCGAGAATTACTCGTCTTCCAGTTCGATGTTGATACCCAGCGAACGAATCTCTTTCAACAATACGTTGAAGGATTCTGGCATGCCCGGCTCCATCTGATGGTTGCCGTCCACGATGTTTTTATACATCTTGGTACGACCGTTCACGTCATCAGACTTAACGGTGAGCATTTCCTGCAGGGTGTATGCTGCGCCGTATGCTTCCAGCGCCCACACTTCCATCTCCCCGAAACGCTGACCACCGAACTGTGCCTTACCACCCAGCGGCTGCTGAGTAACCAGGCTGTAAGAACCGGTGGAACGCGCGTGCATCTTGTCGTCGACCAGGTGGTTCAGTTTCAGCATGTACATGTAACCAACGGTTACCGGGCGTTCGAACTGTTCACCAGTGCGGCCGTCGTACAGGCGGATCTGACCAGAAGTCGGCAGGTCGCCAAGTTTCAGCAGTTCTTTAATTTCTGCTTCTTTCGCACCGTCGAACACCGGCGTTGCGATTGGCATACCTTTGCGCAGGTTTTCAGCCAGACGCATAACTTCTTCATCGCTGAAGGTACTCAGGTCAACTTTCTGACGAACGTCAGCGCCCAGATCGTACGCACGCTGGATGAATTCGCGCAGTTTCGCGACTTCTTGCTGCTGTTTCAGCATGGCGTTGATCTTGTCGCCGATACCTTTCGCAGCCATACCCAGGTGGGTTTCGAGGATCTGACCGATGTTCATACGAGACGGTACGCCCAGCGGGTTCAGTACGATGTCTACCGGCGTACCGTTTTCATCGTAAGGCATATCTTCGATCGGGTTGATCTTAGAAATTACACCCTTGTTACCGTGACGACCTGCCATCTTGTCACCAGGCTGGATACGGCGTTTAACCGCCAGATATACCTTAACAATCTTCAGCACGCCCGGTGCCAGATCGTCGCCCTGAGTGATTTTGCGGCGTTTCGCTTCGAGTTTCTTCTCGAACTCGTGTTTCAGTTCGTCATACTGCTCAGCCAGCTGTTCCAGCTGATTTTGTTTCTCTTCGTCGGTCAGGCCCAGCTCCAGCCAGCGATCGCGCGGCAGTTTGTCGAGCTTCTCAGCTTCAACGCCACCGGCTACCAGCACAGCACGGATACGGCTGAACAGACCCGCTTCGAGGATCTGCAGTTCTTCAGACAGGTCTTTCTTCGCCTGTTTGAGCTGCATTTCTTCGATTTCCAGCGCACGTTTGTCTTTTTCTACGCCATCGCGAGTAAAGACCTGAACGTCGATAACCGTACCGGATACACCGTTTGGTACGCGCAGAGAAGAGTCTTTAACATCAGACGCTTTCTCACCGAAGATCGCACGCAGCAGTTTTTCTTCTGGGGTCAGCTGAGTTTCACCTTTCGGCGTTACCTTACCAACCAGAATGTCGCCACCGGTCACTTCCGCACCAATGTAAACGATACCGGATTCATCCAGTTTGGAGAGCGCAGCTTCACCCACGTTCGGGATGTCAGCGGTGATCTCTTCCGGCCCCAGCTTGGTGTCACGGGACACACACGCCAGTTCCTGAATGTGGATAGTGGTGAAACGGTCTTCCTGAACAACACGCTCGGATACGAGGATGGAGTCTTCGAAGTTGTAACCATTCCACGGCATGAACGCTACGCGCATGTTCTGACCCAGCGCCAGTTCACCGAGGTCGGTGGACGGACCATCTGCCAGCACGTCGCCACGTTCAACCGGTTCACCCAGAGACACACACGGCATCTGGTTGATACAGGTGTTCTGGTTAGAACGGGTGTATTTGGTCAGGTTGTAGATGTCGATACCTGCTTCACCCGGATACATCTCGTCTTCGTTAACTTTGATAACGATACGGGAAGCATCCACGTACTGAACGACACCACCACGTTTAGCTACCGCAGTTACACCGGAGTCAACGGCAACAGCACGTTCCATACCCGTACCAACCAGCGGCTTATCAGCACGCAGAGTCGGAACGGCCTGACGTTGCATGTTCGCACCCATCAATGCACGGTTGGCGTCATCGTGTTCCAGGAACGGGATCAGGGACGCACCGACGGATACCACCTGCTGGGTGGATACGTCCATGTAGTCAACCTGGTCGCGGCTGAACAAGCTGGATTCGCCTTTGCTACGGCAAGTTACCAGGTCTTCTACGAAGTGGCCTTCTTCATCCAGGTTGGAGTTCGCCTGGGCGATTACGTAGTTGCCTTCTTCGATAGCAGACAGGTAGTGAATTTCGTCAGTTACAACACCGTCGGTCACTTTACGATACGGAGTCTCAAGGAAGCCGTATTCGTTAGTCTGTGCGTACACGGACAGAGAGTTGATCAGACCGATGTTCGGACCTTCAGGGGTTTCGATTGGACATACGCGACCGTAGTGAGTCGGGTGTACGTCTCGAACTTCGAAGCCTGCACGTTCACGGGTCAGACCGCCTGGGCCGAGTGCGGAGATACGACGTTTGTGCGTAATCTCAGACAGCGGGTTGTTCTGGTCCATAAACTGAGACAGCTGGCTGGAACCGAAGAACTCTTTCACTGCTGCGGAAATCGGCTTGGCGTTGATCATATCCTGAGGCATCAGGGTATCCAGATCGCCCAGAGACAGACGCTCTTTCACCGCACGTTCTACACGTACCAGGCCAACGCGGAACTGGTTTTCCGCCATTTCGCCAACGGAACGGATACGACGGTTGCCGAGGTGGTCGATATCATCGACTTCACCTTTACCGTTACGGATATCGATGAGCTTTTTCATAACATCAATGATGTCGTCTTTGCTCAGGATACCGGAACCTTCGATTTCTTCGCGCAGCAGAGAGCGGTTGAACTTCATACGACCAACCGCAGACAGGTCATAGCGGTCTTCGGAGAAGAACAGGTTCTCGAACAGGCTTTCAGCTGCTTCACGAGTCGGCGGCTCGCCAGGGCGCATCATGCGGTAGATTTCTACCAGTGCGCTCAGACGGTCGTTAGTTGGGTCGACACGTAAGGTTTCAGAAATATATGGGCCGTGATCCAGATCGTTGGTGAACAGCGTTTCGATACGCTTGTGACCAGACTGGCTCAGCTTAGCCAGCAGATCCAGGCTCAGCTCCATGTTCGCTGCGCAGATCAGCTCGCCGGTAGACTCATCAATATAGTCTTTAGCAACCACTTTACCTGCGATGTACTCAACCGGGACTTCGATCAGTTTGACGTCGTCTTTTTCCAGCTGGCGAATGTGGCGCGCAGTGATACGGCGGCCTTTTTCTACGTACACTTTACCGTTAGCTTCGATGTCAAAAGATGCGGTTTCACCACGCAGGCGTTCCGGCACCAGTTCCATCTGCAGCTTGTTATCACGGATTTCAAAGATAACTTTTTCAAAGAACAGGTCGAGGATCTGCTCTGTGGTGTAGTTCAGGGCGCGCAGAATGATGGTCGCAGGCAGTTTACGGCGACGGTCGATACGTACGAACAGGTTGTCCTTCGGATCGAATTCGAAGTCCAGCCAGGAACCACGGTAAGGGATGATGCGCGCGTTATACAGCACTTTACCCGAAGAGTGGGTTTTACCTTTGTCGGAGTCAAAGAATACGCCCGGACTACGGTGCAGCTGGGAAACGATAACACGCTCAGTACCGTTGATAACAAAGGTACCGTTGTCCGTCATGAGCGGAATTTCGCCCATGTAGACTTCTTGTTCTTTAATGTCTTTTACGGTGCCTTCCGGCGCTTCGCGCTCATAGATCACCAGACGCAGTTTAACGCGCAGCGGTGCGGAATAGGTCACGCCACGGATTTGACATTCCTGGACGTCAAACACCGGTTCGCCAAGGCGGTAGCTGACGTATTGCAGCTCGGAATTACCGCTGTAGCTCTGAATCGGGAATACGGAACGGAAAGCAGCTTCCAGACCATACTGCCCTTCAGGATCTTGCTCGATAAATTTCTGAAACGAGTCAAGCTGGATAGAAAGGAGATAAGGTACATCCAGAACTTGTGGACGTTTACCAAAATCCTTACGAATACGTTTTTTCTCGGTATAGGAGTAAACCATAGGGTTCCTCAGCTCGCTGACAAGTCGACCCATCTGTCCATTGAGCGGACAGTTTGTGCAACACTATTTTGTTGACCGGAAAATGGAACACTTTCCGCAATGCCTGTTGCTATCACGCTTAAACCATTTCATTGCGATTTACACAGAACGGGCGTCCTGTCGCAGTATATTAAGTCGTCGATAGAAACAAGCATTGAAAGGCACAGCAGTAGTCAAACAGTGTGAAACGCTACTGGCGCCTTACAGCGCAAAAAGGCTGGTGACCAAAAAGTCACCAGCCATCAGCCTGATTTCTCAGGCTGCAACCGGAAGGGTTGGCTTATTTAACTTCAACTTCAGCGCCAGCTTCTTCCAGGGATTTTTTCAGTGCTTCTGCGTCGTCTTTGCTCACGCCTTCTTTCAGAGCAGCCGGTGCAGATTCTACCAGGTCTTTAGCTTCTTTCAGACCCAGGCCAGTTGCGCCACGTACTGCTTTGATAACAGCAACTTTGTTAGCGCCAGCAGCTTTCAGAATTACGTCGAATTCAGTTTTTTCTTCAGCAGCTTCAACCGGGCCAGCAGCTACAGCTACAGCAGCAGCAGCGGAAACACCGAATTTTTCTTCCATTGCAGAGATCAGTTCTACAACGTCCATTACAGACATAGCTGCAACTGCTTCAATGATTTGATCTTTAGTGATAGACATTTAAATTGTTCCTGAATATCAGAATAAGTTTATACGTAAGCGAATGCGTTAAAAAGATAACTGCGATTAAGCAGCTTCTTTCGCATCGCGTACAGCAGCCAGAGTACGAACCAGTTTGCCAGCCGAAGCTTCTTTCATGGTTGCCATCAGGCGTGCAATTGCTTCTTCGTAGGTCGGCAGAGTTGCCAGGCGGTCGATCTGAGACGCCGGGATCAGCTCACCTTCAAAGGCAGCGGCTTTGACCTCAAATTTTGCATTCGCTTTCGCGAACTCTTTGAACAGACGAGCAGCAGCGCCCGGGTGTTCCATAGAGTATGCAATCAGGGTCGGACCAACAAACGCGTCTTTCAGGCACTCGAACGGAGTACCTTCAACAGCACGGCGCAGCAGGGTGTTACGAACAACACGCATGTATACGCCAGCTTCGCGACCTGCTTTACGCAGTTCAGTCATTTTATCTACAGTTACGCCACGGGAATCCGCAACTACTGCAGACAGCGCGCCTTTGGCTACTTCGCTGACTTCAGCAACAATCGCTTGTTTGTCTTGAAGATTTAAAGCCATTAGCTTTGCTCCTGGATGTTTGCCAGAGAAAATCTCTGGAACTCACTTCACTCCTCCAAATGGAGAGAGCGTCTTAATTACGGTGAGCAGAAACAAGCCAGAATATAAAAGAATAATCTTAGCGTTCTGTCACCGTCTACGCAGGGGATTAAGTTTCTTGCGAAACTCCTGCGGTCTTCGACGGAGGCCTGGATAGGCCAGGCTCCAACGAACAAATCTTTTCTATCCGTCGCTATTCAGCTTGTGGCGGCGTTGGCTTTCTTCGTTCGCACCAGTCACATAGTTAGCTATGCTCCTGGCGACTCACTCAGTTGCCGCCTTGCCACAATCCGAAGCTCTCGGATATACGTCTGCATTAAGCATTATACGTGGGGGTAAGATTGTAGACAAAATCACCGCCCACGTAAAGGCATTAGTTTACAGAAGCGCTCAGGCCAGCCTGGTCAACTGCAACACCTGCACCCATGGTGGTGGAGATGCTAACTTTCTTGATGTACACGCCTTTCGCCTGAGTCGGTTTTGCTTTTTTCAGCGCAACCAGCAGAGCTTCCAGGTTTTCTTTCAGTTTGTCAGCGTCAAAGTCCACTTTACCGATGGTGGTGTGGATGATGCCGTTTTTGTCGTTACGGTAACGAACCTGGCCAGCTTTAGCGTTTTTAACCGCTTCAGCAACGTTCGGCGTTACAGTACCCACTTTCGGGTTTGGCATCAGGCCGCGCGGACCCAGAACCTGGCCCAGCTGGCCTACAACGCGCATTGCATCCGGAGAAGCAATAACAACGTCAAAGTTCATTTCGCCTTTCTTGATCTGGTCAGCCAGATCTTCCATACCTACCAGTTCAGCACCTGCAGCTTTAGCAGCTTCAGCGTTTGCACCCTGGGTAAATACGGCTACGCGAACGGAACGGCCAGTACCGTGCGGCAGTACAGTTGCACCACGTACGTTCTGGTCAGATTTACGAGCGTCGATGCCGAGGTTAACAGCTACGTCCACGCTTTCTACGAATTTAGCAGTCGCCAGTTCTTTCAGCAGAGCGATAGCTTCGTTGATGTCGTACTGTTTGGTTGCATCAACTTTCTCGCGGATAACACGCATGCGCTTGGTCAGTTTAGCCATTTCTTAGTCCTCCACTACCAGGCCCATGGAACGTGCAGTACCTTCGATGGAGCGAGTCATCGCTTCAATGTCGGCACCAGTCATGTCGGCAGCTTTGGTCTGCGCGATTTCCTGCAGCTGAGCGCGGGAAATTTTACCCACTTTGTCTTTGTTCGGCTTACCGGAACCAGACTTGATACCAGCCGCTTTTTTCAGCAGAACTGCTGCCGGCGGAGTCTTGGTAACGAAAGTGAAAGAACGGTCAGCGTAAACGGTGATTACTACCGGAATCGGCAGACCTTTTTCGATGGAATCAGTTTTTGCGTTGAACGCTTTGCAGAATTCCATGATGTTTACGCCCTGCTGACCCAGAGCCGGACCTACTGGCGGACTCGGGTTAGCCATACCAGCTGCAACCTGCAGCTTGACATAGGCTTGTACTTTCTTAGCCATTATAAATTCCTCAAGTTGGGTAATAACGCCTCTGAGAGGCTCCCCGTGATATAAAAAATCGTTTTACGGGCAAGGCCCATAAAAACAAAAGGCGCGAAATTGTATTCCAATCTCGCGCCTTGTGCAACGATTAAATCGCCGCTTTTTTGATCGCTGGGTTAGGCTTTTTCAACCTGGCTGAAGTCCAGTTCTACCGGGGTCGCACGACCGAAGATAGAAACAGACACTTTCAAACGAGATTTCTCGTAATCCACTTCTTCAACAACACCGTTGAAGTCAGCGAACGGACCATCATTAACACGGACCATTTCACCCGGTTCAAACAGCGTTTTCGGACGCGGCTTATCACCAACCTGCTGCAGGCGGTTCATAATCGCATCGACTTCTTTATCGCTAATTGGCGCAGGACGATCGGAAGTACCGCCGATGAAGCCCATCACACGCGGTACGCTGCGCACCAGGTGCCAGCTCGCGTCGTTCATCACCATCTGAACGAGGACGTAACCTGGGAAGAATTTGCGTTCGCTTTTGCGACGCTGACCGCCACGGATTTCAACCACTTCTTCGGTTGGTACCATGACTTCACCAAACAAATCTTCCATGTTGTGTAATTTGATATGCTCACGCAGCGACGTTGCTACGCGGCCTTCAAAACCGGAAAACGCCTGAACGACGTACCAGCGCTTTTTAGGAGCTTCAGACATCTCAGAACCTCAGGCCAGTGATAAAGGATACCAGGCGAACCAGAATACCATCCAGTCCCCACAGGATCAGTGACATTACTGCGGTAACCGCAGCCACAATCAGCGTGGTGTGCAATGTTTCCTGGCGAGTCGGCCAAATGACCTTACGGACTTCGGTACGCGCTTCACGGGCAAAAGCAACGGTTGCTTTCCCTTTTGTCGTTAACAGCGCGACACCACCCGCTGCAGCAATCAGAATTACTACGGCCAGCGCACGCAGCGGCAGCATAATGTCGCGATAAAGGTAGTTGCCGACAATTGCCACCAGGAGCAATGCCACCACAACGACCCACTTCATCGCTTCCAGGCCGCGCCCGCTTCCTTGAGCTTCGGTATTCGCACTCATAAACCAACCTGTCAGAAGTATTCTACAAACATTTTCACCCCGCGATCGCGAGGCAAACCAAATCGAAACGCGTATTAGCTTTTCGGATTATACGCCCTCAACAGAGCCTGTCTCAGCAATGATTATGACAAAGAAAATCACTGATGAGCCAGGTTCTGGTACGAAAGCGTGCAAAAAGGGCATCAAATGATGCCCTTTTAGTGCGCATTGCGTCAAATGTTATCGGCAATTAGCTCAGAACTTTTGCTACAACGCCCGCGCCAACGGTACGGCCGCCTTCACGGATTGCGAAACGCAGACCGTCGTCCATCGCGATCGGGTGGATCAGGGTAACAACCATTTTGATGTTGTCGCCCGGCATTACCATCTCTACGCCTTCCGGCAGTTCGATGGTACCAGTCACGTCAGTAGTACGGAAGTAGAACTGCGGACGGTAGCCTTTGAAGAACGGAGTATGACGGCCGCCTTCATCTTTGGACAGAATGTACACTTCAGATTCGAACTTGGTGTGCGGCTTGATGGTGCCCGGCTTAGCCAGTACCTGACCACGTTCGATTTCTTCACGTTTGATACCACGC
>NZ_CAWORF010000002.1:0-79764 GCF_963883545.1 Escherichia sp. E4702
ACGGCAGTTGGATGCGGCGTAAACGCCTTATCTGCCTACGTTTTGTGTCGTTGTAGGCCTGATAAGACGCGGCAAGCGTCGCATCAGGCAACAGCAGTCGGATGCGGCGTAAACGCCTTATCCGGCCTACGTTTGTATCGTTGTAGGCCTGATAAGACGCGGCAAGCGTCGCATCAGGCATTACAAGGGCTGCTATTTAATAAACGTAAACGCCGTGGTTACCCGCTTTACGCCGCTCACCCGGCTGGCAATATCTGCCGCTGCTTTCGCTTCACGTTCAGTCACCAGCCCCATCAGGAACACTTCACCATTTTCGGTGGTCACTTTCACGTTGGACGATTTCACCAGATCGCTGGTTAAGAGCTGCGAACGCACTTTGGTGGTGATCCACGTATCGTTAGACGCTTCGCCCAGACCAATCGGCTGGCCCTGACGAATCTCGTTATACACTTCGTTGGCACCGTCTACGCCCATAGCAATCTGTTTGGCGCGAGCCGAAAGCTCAGAGTTTGGTGACTGCCCAACCAGCAGCACTTTGCCCTGATAGGCCGTTACATTAATGCGCGCTTCTTTCTTAATCTGTTCGTCTTTCGACAATGCGCTGTTCACGCGCACTTCCAGAGTACCATCGTCCACCTGGGTACCGACACTGCGTGGGTCAGTTGCGGCTTTGGTACCCACAGCAGCGGTACCCACTACGGCAGCGGCAACACAACCTTGCAACAGCAGCGCGGAAATAAGGACTGCGATTGGCGATAATGCCTTCATGTATTCTCCTTAATCATCCTGGTGAGGGAAAAGCGTGTTATCGATCAGATCGCACAGGCAATTTACCGTCAGCATATGCATTTCCTGAATGCGAGCACTACGATGTGAAGGAATGCGGATCTCTACATCCTGTGGCCCTAACAAACCAGCAAGTTCACCGCCGTCATAGCCGGTTAATGCCACAATGGTCATATCACGCGTAACGGCGGCTTCAACCGCTTTTACGATATCGCGGCTGTTGCCACGGGTGGAAATGGCTAACAATACATCTCCCGCATGACCCAGCGCCCGCACCTGTTTTGCATACACTTCATCATGTAAGCGATCGTTGGCAATCGCCGTTAAGACAACATTATCAGTATTTAGTGCAATGGCAGGTAGGCTGGGCCGCTCCGTTTCGAAACGGTTGATCATGCTGGCAGCAAAATGCTGTGCGTTGGCAGCGGAGGTTCCATTACCACAACAGAGGATTTTGTTGCCATTGAGCAGAGACTGAACCAGCGTCATGGCTGCACGGGAGATGGCATCCGGAAGCGCCTCTGCCGCCGCAATTTGAGTTTGAATGCTTTCAGTGAAGCAAGCTTTAATTCTTTCTTGCACGCTAATCCTTAAACCTTAATTATGAGTGGTCATTAAAGGCATCCTTAATCCACTCAACCTCATTCCCGGTGAAGGCTACCACATCGAACCGGCAATCCACAGTATCAAAACTCCCATTATGACGCGCGAGCCACAAGCGGGCAGTCTGTAATAATTTGTGTTGTTTGCTGCGGGTCACACTGGCTACCGCGCCGCCGTAAAGGGCAGAGCGGCGGTAGCGCACTTCGACAAAAACGGTGGTCTGGCCTTCACGCATTATCAGATCGATCTCGCCGCCACGCTCGTTCACGTTAGCGGCGATAAACCGCAGTCCTTTGCCTTCCAGCCAGCGACGCGCTTGCGCTTCCCACGCATCGCCGGTCTGTTTAGTGGTTAACTGGCGGGGACTACCTGACCTTGTTGGTACTGTAGCCATGATAACTTCCTGTTAATCACGCAATCCGGGTTAGCCGTCAGACCTCCGGTATTACCGTTGATTTCAAAACCCTGAACCTGGCGCATTTGTGAGAAATGATTTGCCAGCGACCATGCATCAACACCCATTGCATACATGCGAGCCAGCGAATAATCGTTATTCACCGCGCTTAGTGCCTGCTGCATTAACGGCAGATTACCGCCTGCCAGCATCGGGATCTCGCTGTACTGTAATCCTTCCATCTCAAGTCGGAAATCAGGGCCAGCGGAGCCTTGTGCGCTGCGGGAACTGGCGTACAGCGTTGCGCCGCTATGACTGCCGTTACGCATGGCGATCATCGGTTTGACGAAAGCGATTTCGCCCGGCGTTGCCACAATATAGACCGCGTCGACACGACCACCGTTATTAGTGAACTGGTCATCGTTTGGTGTGGTTTGCAGCGTCGGATTGTTTGTGGTCATGCCGGAATCGGTTGTCGCTCTGGGAGTAATCGGGCTACCCGTTAAGGCGATGCCGGAGCCGCCGTTCACGCCCGCGCGTAATTCGCTGATGGAACCAAATTTTTGTTGCAGAACGGTGCCGCCACCCAATTTCTGCCACTCTTGCGCGAAGGCGTTTGCTACGCGGTCGCCAAGCGAACTGCGCGGGATCAGCACCAGCGGCGCCTGTTTCCCCTGGTCACGAATATGACGTGCCGCATCGCGTGCTTCATCTTCCGGCGATAGCGCGAAGTAACAGATATTAGCGCGGTTTTCGATATTTTCCGGCTGATTCAGCGCCAGAACGTTCAGTGGAGTGTTGCTCTTCAGCAACTCCTCAACATTATTTTTCAGCAGCGGACCGACCACAATGCTCGCGCCGTCTTGCTGAACCTGGCTTAAGATCTGGCTAAGCGGTTGTGATGAGGTATCGTAGATTTTCAGTTCTGCGGCTGGATTCGCTGGCGTGCTTACCGCCGCAGTACTTGCCGCAGGGGCGCTTACAGGCACCGGCTGCGCTGCGGTTTCTTCACCCATTAGATCGCTAACCGAGGCTTGTGCCGGGCTGGCAACGCCATCCACGGTTTGTGGCTGGGGTTGTTCTGCTACGTCAGCGGCAGGTGCGGCAGCTACCTGAGCCGCCACTGGCTGAGTGCCAATGTTTTTCGCCGCTTCAAAGCCTTGCTGAATTGTGCGACCAAATACCGCAGCCTGACCATTCAACGGCAGCAGCAGGGCGATTTTATTGGTCGATGCTGGTTTGAACGCTTTTACGTTTACCAACTGTGTTGGCAGCATTTTCGCGCCCGGGTTGTTCGGATAACGTTTTTGCCAGTCGGCGATCCCGGCTTTCATCATGTCGGGATCGTTACGGTTATCAAACCAGACGCGTTGCAGATCCAGCCAGCCTTGCAGGATATTTTCTTCGGCGTTAATCACCAGCGTATTCGCCTGTTCCTGAGTCATGGACGATAGCGCCTGCCAGGTAGCGTCAATATTCTGCTGCTTTTCTTTCGCGCCGAGCAGAGGTTCCTGGGCGACTAACGCACGCAGCAATTCAATTGAAGGACGTCCCTGACTGGCATCGATTTTTGCCTGCCAGTAACGCGCCTGCTGGTTTTGCTCTAAATCGGCAGGTGTGATTTTCGCCAGCAAGGTCTGTGCGCCAGTAAAATCTTTTTGCGCCAGTTTAATCTCTACCGCTAGTAGCGTTTTCTCGCGACGCTGGGTATCGTTCAGTTCTTGCGGCAGTTGGTTAAACAACTCCACCGCCTGCCCGGTTTTACCTTCTTTCACCAGTGCACGAATGGCGAGTAATTGCCAGTTGATCCTGGTATCATCGGAGCTTTGCTGCATCTGCTGAAGATAAAAGGCAGAATCGGCCTGCGCCGTCCCCTGCATGTAGGCAGTGGACTGATCGGGGGTATGGGTGCCACAACCGGCGAAAATTAGGGCTGCCAGAACAACAGGCAGACAACGCGCGGCTTTCAAACGAGAAAATGTTGAGGGTACCATAATGTATCCAGTGATATTTTTTTTACGCAATGCTCAATATTAAATCGGCAATACGGACGACACAATGAAACAACACCAATCGGCGGATAATTCTCAAGGCCAGCTCTATATTGTACCTACGCCAATCGGTAATCTGGCGGACATTACCCAGCGTGCGCTTGAGGTATTGCAGGCTGTTGATCTGATTGCTGCCGAGGATACCCGTCATACCGGTTTACTGCTGCAACATTTTGGCATAAACGCCCGGTTGTTCGCGCTTCATGACCATAATGAACAACAAAAAGCCGAAACGCTGCTGGCGAAGCTACAGGAAGGGCAAAACATTGCGCTGGTTTCCGATGCCGGGACGCCGCTGATAAACGATCCGGGCTACCATCTGGTGCGAACCTGCCGTGAAGCGGGGATTCGCATAGTGCCACTACCGGGGCCATGTGCTGCCATCACTGCGTTAAGCGCCGCGGGTTTACCATCAGATCGTTTTTGTTATGAAGGCTTCCTGCCTGCCAAATCAAAAGGCCGCCGCGATGCGTTGAAAGCCATTGAAGCGGAACCACGTACGCTGATTTTTTATGAATCGACCCACCGTCTGCTAGATAGCCTTGAAGATATCGTTGCGGTATTAGGCGAATCGCGCTACGTGGTGCTGGCACGTGAGCTCACCAAAACCTGGGAAACCATTCACGGCGCGCCCGTTGGCGAGCTGCTGGCGTGGGTAAAGGAAGATGAAAATCGCCGCAAAGGCGAAATGGTGCTGATTATCGAAGGCCATAAGGCGCAGGAAGACGACTTACCCGCAGATGCGCTGCGCACGCTGGCGCTGTTACAGGCCGAGCTTCCGCTGAAGAAAGCGGCGGCGCTGGCGGCAGAGATTCACGGCGTGAAGAAAAATGCTCTGTATAAGTATGCGCTGGAGCAGCAAGGGGAGTGATTTGATTACAGGCGTCGCAGCAGGAATAGAGCTACAACGCCTGTACCAGGCGAGTTAACGACGACACATCTCATCAATCACGCATGTGAAATGGTTATGCAGCCATAAAAACGAAGCCGGGATAGCGGTGGAGACTTTAGCCGTGAGAAAACGCGCTGTTGCATCCTGCTTTCCTTCGCCAGTCACCAGTAGCAAAACTTCGCGGGCAGTGAGAATATCCTTCAGTCCTAAGGTGATCCCCCGGGTTACGGGGCGACCCGCGGTTATTAACATTTCATGTTGCTGCGTTCTGGCATCAAGTTGGCTGATATGGCAGGCCGGTTGCAGGCTTTCTCCCGGCTCGTTCAGCCCCAGATGACCGTTTTTCCCCAGTCCAAGTACGCACAAATCGATACCACCTTTGAGCGCAATCAGGTTCGTTACCCGCTCACACTCCGTCTCGTTAATATCTTCAGAGCGAAAGCTGATGAACTGGTCTTCACGTAGCCCCAGCGGCTGTACGATATGTTGCTGAAGGAAGGTCTCGCAGGTGCCGGGCAGGGTTAATGGCAGATCCACCCATTCGTCGAGCTTGACGAAGGTCAGCTGGCTGACATCAACATGCTGCTGGTGGATTTTCTCCACCAGATAATAATACGTCAGTAATGGCGTGGCTCCGGTCGCCAGGCAGATCACGGCGTTCGGTTTACTACGAATCACACCCAATAAATATTCGCTGGCGCGTTCACTTAACGCCGTATAGTTTTCAACTTGCTGAAGGATTTGCACAGGATGAAATTCCTTAAGTAAAGAGGCTCCGTCAGGTGCGATGCTCAGACCGATGGCAAACGCAAAATTGCCTGATGCGCTACGCTTATCAGGCCTACATCGTTTCTGCAATATATTGAATTTGCATGATTTTGTAGGCCGGATAAGGCGGTAACGCCGCATCCGGCATGAACAAAGCGATTTTTGTTAACAATCTGAGGCACCGCCAGACGCAGTGCCTCGTTTTATTTATAAAATGCCGAAGGCGGAACAAACGATGGAAAGCACAAAAGTCACGCCGATTAACAGCACCGGATGCGCTTTTTTCACCCGCAGGAAGTAATACATCAGCAGGGTATAAGCCATCGGCAAAATATTCGGGAAGACTTTATCGAAGAAATCCTGCTGCAGCGCGACGCTGTGGGTACTGTCGATGGCAAACGACGTTACCACGTTAATATGCACATATGAAGCGATCAGCCCGCCAATTACCGTGATCCCGAGGATGGTTGCCGAACGGGCGATCATCTGCGAGTTCTCTCGCACTTTATCGATAGCCTTTACGCCGACTGAATAACCGACGTGGGTCCAGCCGACGCGGAGGAAAAAGATAAGCAGGTAAACGGCGAAGAACAGAATCGGCCCCAGCAGGTTTCCCTGGCTGGCAAATGATGAGCAAATTCCCGCCATAATCGGCAACAAAGTGAACCAGAAAATCGCATCGCCAATCCCGGCGATTGGGCCAAACAGCGCCACTTTGAGGCCTTTAATGGTGTCGCGGTTTTCCCCTTTCTCTTCCATCGAAATTAACAATCCCATCAGGAATCCGACCAGATTCGGATGGGTATTAATAAATTCGAGATTATCTTTCATCGCCGCGCTTAAGCCCGGTTTGTCGTCCTTATAAATCTTTTTCAGGATCGGCAACATCGCCCAGGTAAAACCGCCCGCCTGCATCCTTTCGTAGTTAAAGCTCGCTTGCAGCAGCGACGAACGAAAGCCCAGACGGGTGATATCTTTTTTACTGATTTCAGATCCCATTGCTGTAGTCCTCTTCTTCATTTTTACTGGCAACGGGCTGCGGTTGCGCTTGCTGCCGGGATTTCGCATTGAAAAACTCATACACCGCAAAGCCTGCGCCCAGCACGGCAACCGGCAACAGGTTGCTGACCTGGATGTAGCAAACAAACAGGAAACCAGCGATCAGGTAAGGGATATATTGCGCTTTGAACATCACGCGCAGCAGCAGACCAAAACCAACGGCAGGTAGAATGCCGCCAGCCACTTCAAAGCCGTGGGTCAGCCAGGCGGGCATCGCCTTCACCAGCGCCTGCATCGCGCCCTGCGCCAGGTAAGTACAGAGGAAAGCAATCACCGCATACGCTAAAGCGACGATGAGCATCGTTGTCCAGTTAAGTCGGGAAAACGCTGCTGTATCCGCCTCTTTCGCGCATTTATCGGCTTTGGTCATAAATAATGAGAAAGCGGAATAGAAGAACAGAATGACGTACTGCATTAACAAACTAAATGGCAGGCCAAGACCAATTGCCGTTTTGGCATCAACGCCCGTAGACCATGCAATGACAGTGGTCATCAGCCCCGCCATAATCGGGTTGGGCGGCTGAACACCACCGGCAGGGGTTAATCCGGCGAAAGCCAGCTCTGTCAGACCACCGGTAATTAAGCCAGTCTGAATATCACCGAGAATAGCGCCAGTGAGGGTACAAACGATTATCGGGCGGAATAAAAATAAGGCTTCCAGCCAAAAATCAATCCCCAGAACGAAAACTAACGCCGCCAGGGATAGCCCCTGAATTAGGGTTATTTCATGCATTTTTATTACCTCAAACCAATATTAAGGCGATTTTAAATTTAGTCAGGAATTTGTTCTTTTTGATCGCCGGGGACGTCCTGGATAAAAACATTCACGCCGCGTTGTTTAATAAAATGTAAGTCCGTGAGATCTTGAGAATCGACATACACTTTACTGCTGATTTGCTTTTTCCCTTCCGAGAAATGCATATTACCGACGTTGACATCTTTCAGGTCAATACCACCTTCTACCAATTTACGTACCGTCTGCGGCGTCCGGCAAATCAGGAAGATTTTCTGATGCGGCGCAGCTTTGCCGATAACGTTAATGGTTTTTTCGATAGTAAAGAAACGAATGCCAAAGCCGTAGGTTTCCGCGGTAATCCCCATCAATTTCTGTTGAATATCATCGTTCGCGACGACATCATCCACGACCACCAGCAGATTCGCACCGATAGTGGATGTCCAGGTCACGCCAACCTGGCCATGAACCAGACGGTTATCAATACGGGTTAAGAGAATATTTGGACTGCTCATTGTGTCATCCTCACCATAAAGTTGAATAATATAATTTTTTAAATATATTATTATTGAGACATTGTACTGATGTATTTATTAATGTTTGGTTATCTCCTTTGCCATTAATGCACTACCCGATATTAATCGGGCAGTGCATTCTGAAAAATCGTATAAAATTAATGATTACGCGGAAATTCGATTCGCTGAACCACAGACATTAATTTTATTTCTGACAACTTCTTTCATCGCATCCATACCGACGCGCATATAATAACGAGGATCATTACCCTGCGGATTTTCCGCGAACCAGGCTTTTACCGCACCTGCGAAGGCAATTTTTAATTCCGTGGCAACGTTCACTTTTGTTACACCAAGCTCAATAGTGCGGCGGACAAATTCATCCGGGACATCGCTGGCACCATGCAGCACCAGAGGAACATCCACCACTTCACGAATTTCCGCCAGCCGCTGGAAATCAATCTTCGGCGTTTTGCTGTATAAGCCGTGCGCCGTACCAATCGCTACTGCCAGGCTGTCGACGCCAGTCAGTTCGACAAAGCGTTTAGCTTCTTGTGGATCGGTCAGGAATGCACTTTCGGTGTCAACGCTCATGTCATCTTCCACACCGCCCAGGCGGCCCAGTTCTGCTTCCACGCTGCAATCCTGGGAGTGGCAGAAGTCGACAACCGATTTCACCAGCTTCACGTTCTCGGCAAACGGGAAGTGGCTGCCGTCGATCATCGCACTGCGCACGCCTGCGTGGACTTTACGGCGAATATCATCCAGCGATTCGTGGTGGTCGAGATGCAGCGCCAGTGGCATGTTGTAGGTTGTGGAATAGGCGCTACACAGGGCGTAGATCTCTTCCAGCGCGATGTGTTTAAAGGTCCCCGGCGTTCCGGCGAGGATCACCGGCGATCGCATTTCGCTACATACTTCGAGGATCGCCTGGATCGTCTCGGCGTTATGAATGTTAAAGGCTGGCACCGCGTAGCCATTGGCCTGGGCGTCCTGTAACAGATATTTGGTGGAGATAATGCTCATAATGCGATCCTCTTATGCCTGCCACGGATGAATGATTACGCCTTGCACCACGCGGTTTACGGTGCCACTGGCTGATGGGGTATCCGGCGTATTGCCCATGTGCAATGACTGCATGAGTGCAAACGTCTGGGCGTACATCAGGAAGCAAAATGCCTGTTCAACGTCGATAAAGTGACGGGATGGCGGCAGGATGATATGCGGGCCAGCGGCGATAACGTCGGTGCTTTCCGCGGCGATGGCGATTACGCGCATTGCCTGGTTGTCACGGCGGAGTTCTGCCAGCAGATCAAGATCATACTGACGGGTGTAAGGGTGGCTGGAGACAAACACCACCACCAACGTTTCGTTATCGACCAGCGATTTTGGTCCATGACGGAATCCGGTCGGGGAATCATAAAAGGCCGCCAGCTTACCCGCCGTCAGTTCCAGCACTTTCAGCGCCGACTCGCGTGCTGCGCCCTGTAAGCCACCGCTGCCGAGATAAACGATCCGTTTCCACGGTGCGTAACCAAACACACCTTCGCTGAAATCGCCCAGTGAGGTCAGGATCGCCTGGCAACGATCCGCCACATCGCGGAAGGTTTGGCCGTTGATCGTCTCAGGTGCGAAAACCGCAAGGCAGCTGGCCATCATGGTGGTAATGCTGCTGGTCATCGCAAAGCCGCGATCGTGTGTTTCTGCGGGCATCAGCAGGGCGAACGCGTTGTCGCTGTTGATCGCGTTTTGGTAAAGAGCGCCCGCTTCGTTGCAGGTGATCGGCAGGTGATAGCATTCTGGTACAAACTGATTCGCCAGCTCCACGGCGGCGACGCTTTCCGGGCTGTTGCCGGATCGACCGAAGGAGATCAACAGCAGCGGATGGGCTGGATTCAGGTAGTCCATTGGATTGGTGACCAGATCGGTGGTTGGTACGGCGCTGAAGTTTTTGCCGGTATGGCTGGCAAGCCACGGCGCGATGATGTCACCGATAAATGCCGAGGTTCCGGCTCCGGTCAGGATGATCCGCAGATTCTCTTTGCGCAGTAACGGTTCAATGAAGTTATTGAGTGCGGAACGTAGCGCGTCGATGTTGGTGAGTGAACGGATCCATGCGCGAGGCTGATGGCGGATCTCTTCTTCAGTCCATGTGCCGGTGGTCGCGGCAGCAGGGGTGTAATTTTCTGGCATAACTCAATCCTTAGTCTGATGAACTTGACTTCCGGCGTGGTAGCTTTCGCTTGCCTTTCGTTTCATTTCACTTAGTGATTTCTTTCGTTGATTAAAATCTATAGAAAAGAAACTGAAAGTTCAATGGAGAAAAGGGAAATAAAACGAAATCTGTGATCGTTGAAAGAAAAGATAAGGGAAGCAAAAGGGATTTCCGGATGCGGCGTAAACGCTTTATCCGGCCTTACGGTCACCAACTGTAGGTCGGATAAGGCGCGTCAGCGTCGCATCCGACACCACTGCTCAGATCAAAACGAAAGAAAAAGAAAGGCCTTACGGGGGAAGTGAAGGCCCAACAACGGAGCAAACAATTAAAACGAAGCTAATTGACCCTGAACCCAAATTTGTTGCACATGCAGCCCGCTATCCAGCGCAACGACGCTGGCGCGTTTGCCCGGTTTAAGCGATCCCAGAACACCATCAACACCCAGCATTCGCGCCGGATGCAGCGACGCCATATGGATCGCTTCCGCAGGCGTTACGCCCGTCAGCTCAACCATGTTGCGCACTGCCGCATCGACAGACAGCGTACTGCCCGCCAGCCCACCGGACGCGGTACGGACAACGCCACCGCGCATCTGCACATCTTCACCACATAACGTATAACGACCATCCGGCATCCCGGCTGCCTGCATCGCGTCGGTGATCAGTACGATTCTCTCTTTCGCACAGCAACAACACAGCGACATCGCCGCCGGATGCACATGATGCCCATCGGCTATCAGTTCCAGCCAGGCGCGCTTGTCCGTTAATCCCGCGCCAACCATTCCCGGTTCGCGGTGATGTAAACCTGTCATCCCGTTATAGCAATGCACCAGGCCGTCGGCACCAGCATCAAACGCGGCACGGGTTTGTTGCCAGGTCGCCGCGCTATGCCCCAGCATCACCCGTACGTTTTGCTGTTTAAGATGGCGGATGGCCTGCAATGCCCCTTCTTTTTCTGGTGCCAGCGCTACCACGCGCAAGGTGTGCTGAGAAACGGCAATCAATTGATCCAGCTCGGCAATTTCCAGCTCGCGGAACAGCTCCGGCGGATGTGCGCCTTTATTCTGCGGCGTGAAGTACGGTCCTTCGAGATAACTCCCCAGCACTTGCGCACCAGGTCCGCCGCGTTGGCAACGTTGAGCAATACGTTTCAGCGCCGCATGAATGGCATTAATCGGCGCGGTTACGGTAGTCGGCAACCAACTGCCGACACCTTCGCGCGCTTTGTGCATTGCCAGTTTGTCGAGCACATCCGGCGCGTCATCCATTACATCAACGCCCGCACCACCGTGTACATGAGTGTCGATGTAAGCAGGGCAGAGCAGTTCCGCATCGTGTTCAGTCACGCCCACTGGAATCGGTTCGATTGCTGCGATGACATCGTCAGCAATACGCAACTGATGGTCATCGAGCCATCCTTCTTCAGTCAGCAGCCTTCTGGCGCGCAGAACGTGTGTCATATTCCTTCCTCGACCGGACATTCCTCATGGCAGCGGCCTAACTCGTCCACCAGACTGGTCAGCCCACGATGTCCACACTCCAGCGCCTGCACACGGAATTCTTCACCGCTTAACCCTTCGCGCTCCAGCACCATCTCCAGTAGCAGTTGCAAATTGGTGCCGGTGATCACTTCACAGCCCGGTTTTTGCATCGCCAGCGTTGAAGCTACGCGAAACGGCGTGCCGCCCAGCAAATCCGTCAGAAAAACAATGCCGTCTTCACAATCCAGTTGGGCAATGGCCTCTTCAAGCTGCGATGTAAGCAGCGCGGTGCTTGAGGTTTCGGGAAAATCGATGGCAATAAACTGTGATTGCTCGCCGAGGATTTGCTTCATTGCTTTTTCCATGCCGCTGGCAAATCCGCCATGCCCTGTCAAAATAATACTTAACATCTAATACCTCATTGTATTTAAAGGAAATGACAGAATTTACCGACGATGCCGAGAACCACGGTCACCGCAATCAGGCGCAGCGGACTCCAGCCGCGGCGTACCAGCCAGAACATGGTCAGGGTGTAGACCAGTGGTAAGAAGGCAGGCATCAGTTTGTCGATAACATCAGCCTGTAACTTAACCACTGCGTCGCCCGCCGTGATTTCCAGCGTGGTACTTAAGCGAACATAGGTTGCCACCAGCGCACCGATTACCGTCATCCCAACGATAGACGCTGCATGGCCGACTTTTTTGGTATTCGCTTTAATCAGCGGGATCGCTGCGACGCCCATTCGATACGCGTAATGCGCAAGACCAAAACGCAAACCAAGATGCACCACGTTGAACAGCACAATAAATACGACTGCGCCGAGAATAGAGCCTTGTAGTGCGAGGCTTGCACCTATCCCGCCACAAATCGGCAGTAGCGTTAGCCAGAACATCGCATCGCCAATCCCGCCGAGCGGCGCACCGACGGCAATTTTGGTGCTCTGAATACTGTTTACATCCTGCTTAGAACGCTCCATCGCAAGGATAATGCCGATAACAAACGTCACCAGAAACGGATGGGTATTGAAGAAACCCATATGCCCCTTCATGGCGCGCGCCAGGTCGCGTTTATTAGTGTGGATCTTTTTCAGAGCAGGCAGCAGACCGTACAACCAGCCGGAAGCCTGCATACGTTCGTAGTTAAAAGAAGCCTGTAACAGCATGGAACGCCAGGCGACGCGGTTGATATCTTTTTTCGTCAGTTCCGCGCCAATGCTCTGATCTTCATACACGTTTTCATTGACGCCAGTCAGCAATGTTTCTTCGTTTTCACTGACGTTCGGCAGGGTGGTTTGATTAGATGCCATCTTCAAATTCCTCTTTCTGTGCCGCAGGTTGAGTCGGTTCAGGAGATTTACGCAGCAGATCGATCAGCGCCATCGCCAGCGCGGCGGCAGCAATAGCCAGCACCGGTAACTTGAGCCAGGCTGCGGCAACAAAGCCCAGGATGAAGTAGGGGATGTAGACATTTTTCATCATGATTTTCAGCAGCACGGCAAAACCGATTGCTGGCATGATGCCGCCCGCGACGCCGAGGCCGTCGATTAATCGTTGCGGCAGGACATCAATGATGGTTTTTGCATGTTCCGCACCGAAGTAGATAGGCAGGAAAGCGCAGAGAAAATAGAAAGTGCCGAGTGCCAGCAGTGCCAGATAGTTCACGCGTTCAATGCCGCGAGTATCGGCGTTCTCCGCCATCCGGTCGCAGCGAGACATCACGCCAGACATCACCGAGAACAGGAAGGTTATCCCCATCTGTACCGCAACCGCGAAAGGTACGGCGACACCGACCGCGACATCGGGTTTCACGCCAGTAGTAATGGCAAACGCTGTGCCGACGATAGTACCGATAATCACGTTAGGCGGCTGTGCGCCCGCCAGCGGGGCCAGTCCCATCCACACCAGTTCCAGCGTACCGCCGGTTAAAATACCGGTATGCAGATCGCCAAGTACCAGCCCGACCAACGGGCCGAGAACCACCGGGCGGTGCATATGGGTTAAGCCGTTAAACATATCCAGGCCAGCGATAAAGGCGATAATGCCCAACGCAAATGCCTGTAACAGACTGATTTCCATGATTAATACCTCAAAGTAATTTAAAGAGGTCCACAGCAGGCTCTGTCGGGACGCCCTGAACGAAGCATTCCACCCCAGCGGCTTTCAGGTCGTTAAATGCTGCGATATCGCCCGCATCCACAGAAACCGTTTTGGCGATTTGCTGCTTGCCATTGGCGTAGTGCATATTGCCAACGTTAATGCGGCTAACCGGGACGCCACCTTTCACCAGCGTCAGGAAATCGGCGGGTGTTTTACAAACCAGCAGGATTTTCTGCCGATCGGCGGCGCGATGAATGTTGTCGATAACTTTTTGCAGCGACCAGAAACGTACGGCGATCCCTTCTGCCAGTACCATTTCCATCAGGTTTTGTTGTACCGGATCTTCGGCAACCTCATCGTTGGCTACCAGCACCAGATTTGCCCCCGCAAATCCGACCCACTGAACGCCGACCTGACCGTGAATCAAGCGTTCATCAATCCGGCTTAAAACAATATTTGGCATAGCGTGTTCCTCTTTGTTTTGCTTATTGGCCTTCACAGGCTGTGTGGTACTGCGCCAGGATGTCCTGAATATGGTTGATAATGAGTTCCCGTGGCGTTGGCTGCAGCTCGCCGGAGCGAACTTTCATGTACTGCAGCGGCAGATACTGGCTGATGAGCGGTAGCGGAATTGGTGAATCCGCCAGATTACGAACCAGATGGGCGAAAGCGTCATCAATCTGGCTGTCCGGCCAGTAGTAACGCACGCGATCCGAGTAGCTATAACCACGCGCCAGACGACGCGCGTTGCCGTCACCGTGGTAGTGGCTTTGCCAGTATTCCGGGCGGTCGAGCATCACGTTTTCCAGTACCTGACGCAGACCGGAACAGGCTTTCGCTGGCACCAGTTCTTCTTCAATCGCTGCCAGAGAGAACAGGGCTTCACGCAGGGCGAAGGTCAGCGCCGGGCCGACTTTCAGAATGGCAAAGTGGTCAATCACCAGCTGGCGCAGCGATTGCGGCGTTTGATAATCCGTAGAGTGAGCTTCGAAAATCAGCGTTTCGTAGTTTTCGACCATTTGGCTTAAGGCGGTCGCTTTGGCGGGCTGATAATCAATAACGTTGGTGTGATCGAATTCGACGCCAGGCTGAACTACCAGCGCAATGATGCGTGGCCAGATGGCATTCAGACCTTGCTTTTCAAAAGCGTGACGATGGGCTTCCAGCGTGGCGCGGGCGGCATCCGGCGTGGTGACTGCCAGTTCGCTTAAGGTTTCATGTGCGCCGCCAGGCACCGGAACTTCGGTACCAATGACATACACCAGATCGGCCTCGCCAAAATGTTCACGGCAGGTTTCTTCCGCCACTTTCGCCAGACGAGCGGCGCGTTCGGCAACGATGCCATCAGTTAAGGGAACCGGATCGTCCTGACAGGACATGCTGCAATCAAGGTGAATTTTTTTGAATCCTGCCGCGACGTAGCTTTTAATCAAATCATCGGCATTGGCCATCGCCTGAGCGGCAGGCAGGTTTTGCCAGCGGTTTGGCCCCAGATGGTCGCCACCCAGAATCAACGCGTCCTGTGGGAAATTCAGCGAGTCAGCAAGCTGGCAAACAAAGCCGCGAAAATCGGCGGGCGTCATTCCGGTATAACCGCCGAACTGGTCCACCTGATTGGAGGTTGCTTCAATCAGTAACGGCGTTTGGTTTGTACTGGCGTAGCGGATTGCAGCTTCCAGCACCAGCGGATGTGCGGAACAAACGGCATAAATCCCATTTGTTTTGCCCGCTTTGTGCTGTCTCACCATTTCTGTCAGATGTTTCACTTTCCTCTCCAGTTTAGATTGCTGCGATATTAATCTTTCGTTTTGTTTCAGTTGATACTGCTTCATGGTGAGATAAAAATAAAACGAAAGATAATGGTTTTCTGATCTGATTCACAAAAGAAACATAATGAAAGCAATTGAAACGAGAGAAGCTTGCGCCAATGGGCAAGGTGGGCTTGCATTTGCTTAATAGAAAGGCGTTAATAGGCAAAACGAAATGAAACGAAAGTTTTACGAAAGGACTTACTATGAGTAATACCGACGCTTCAGGTGAGAAGCGAGTGACAGGCACCAGCGAGCGACGAGAACAGATCATTCAGCGTCTACGCCAGCAAGGAAGTGTGCAAGTAAATGATCTATCGGCATTGTATGGCGTATCTACTGTGACGATTCGCAACGATCTGGCGTTTCTGGAAAAGCAGGGGATCGCTGTGCGTGCCTATGGTGGCGCGTTGATCTGCGATAGCACGACGCCGTCAGTCGAGCCATCAGTGGAAGATAAAAGCGCGCTCAACACGGCGATGAAACGCAGCGTTGCGAAAGCTGCCGTTGAGTTGATTCAGCCAGGTCATCGGGTGATCCTCGACTCCGGGACCACCACTTTTGAGATTGCTCGTCTGATGCGCAAGCACACAGATGTGATTGCAATGACCAACGGTATGAACGTGGCCAATGCTTTGCTGGAAGCGGAAGGCGTTGAGCTGCTGATGACCGGCGGGCATTTGCGCCGTCAGTCACAATCTTTTTACGGCGATCAGGCTGAACAATCGCTGCAAAATTACCACTTCGATATGCTGTTTCTTGGTGTTGATGCTATTGATCTGGAGCGCGGCGTCAGCACGCATAATGAAGATGAAGCTCGTTTAAACCGTCGGATGTGCGAAGTTGCGGAACGGATCATCGTAGTCACCGATTCCAGTAAGTTCAACCGCTCCAGCCTACATAAGATCATCGATACCCAGCGGATCGACATGATCATTGTTGATGAAGGCATTCCTGCGGATAGTCTGGAAGGGCTGCGAAAGGCAGGGGTTGAAGTGATTCTGGTCGGGGAGTGAGAAAGGGTGCCCGCTGGTCAACACCAATGCGTTCGGCGGGCATTGTGAACACTATCAATGCTTTTCTTCTGTCTCTTGGGTGAGGGTTTCCCAGTCGGCAGGAGGATGTCCTCTTTTTAACATTTTGCTGAATACGGTATAGGCATCTGTTTTTTTACCGTAGGAGCGCAGCGTGTTTTCATCGTTCATCCATCCCAGAATGATGACTTTCTCTTTTTCGCTGTAACGAAAGAAGAGACGATAACGACCAGCGCCAAATTTTACCCGTGACCAGTCTTTATTTTTCCCAGAGCCTAACGACTTACCATGACGGAATGCCGGTGATGATGGATTGACCGTGATATGCTCCTCAATCACTTTATGGACTACCGCCAATAACTTTGTGGCGGCTTTTCTCTGATAATTTTCAGGCTCTTTCCCCTTTAATGTCTCGACTTCGGCAACTAAAGCGTCGTAGGTTTCCTGAAAGCAGGGATGAGCATATAGCGCCCAACCATTAACCCTTTGTGGAAAATCCATTATTCGTCGTCGCCAATCTCATCATCAATGTTGACGTCCATGCCAGCGACAAGTTTCTTTCCTTGTTGAATGTTGAATGGACGAGTTTTTGCGGGTTGTTCTGGATATCTGCATCCAGAAAACGCAAAAATGCATTCATAGTATGATCCTCCTGTTCATCTCCCAGTCGGCACATAAATACTTGCCCACCAGGCAGAATTTCGTAATGAATGCTGTCCTGGCCTGGCTTCAGTTTTAAGGCCTCACGCACTGGCGCGGGGATAGTTGTTTGTCCGCGTATCGTGACCTTTGATTCAGTGGTCAGTACAGCGTGAGAGCGAGCATTAGCGGGCATGATTCACTGTCCTTTTACAGCCTGTTTTCTGCTCAAATTATAAGCTTGAACTAAGGTAATGCAAATGCATTATTAATGGACGTGGGGACTTTAAACAATAAAAACATGGCACTAAGGCCATGTTTTGCGAGGGACGTTCCAAAAGAAATCAGGTCACCGGTGCCGGGTTAAACACCGCCAGCTGGTTATGCAGTCCCCATTGATCCGAGAAGGTTTTCTTCTTCCCGCTGGCGACGTCGAGAATAAAGTGGAACAGCTTCCAGCCCACCTCTTCAATGGTTTCTTCGCCGGTGGCGATGGTGCCCGCGTTGATATCCATTAAGTCAAACCAACGGTTTGCCAGCTCGGTGCGGGTCGCCATTTTAATGACGGGTACCGCCATCAGGCCGTACGGTGTACCACGGCCGGTCGTAAACACTTGCACGGTGATACCCGAAGCCACCTGTTGCGTGCCACAGACAAAATCGCTGGCTGGCGTCGCGGCGTAAATTAATCCGCGTTTAGTCGGGCGTTGACCGGGCGACAGCACTTCAACAATTGCACTTTTACCCGATTTAGCAATGGAGCCGAGTGCCTTCTCTACCACGTTTGCCAGAC
Organism: Escherichia sp. E4702; assembly: GCF_963883545.1. Classification (NCBI taxonomy): domain Bacteria; kingdom Pseudomonadati; phylum Pseudomonadota; class Gammaproteobacteria; order Enterobacterales; family Enterobacteriaceae; genus Escherichia; species Escherichia sp. E4702. The sequence continues at coordinate 17,870 of NZ_CAWORF010000002.1, forward strand.
CGCCTTTCTTGTTGCCCGGCGAAGGGTTGGCGCTGCGGTCGGTTTTTCCCATATTGAGATAGTTATCGTACCACTCCATCTCTTCCAGCAGCCGTTTGCCGACCTCTTCGTTAATGGCGCGCGGTGTCAGTAGATGAATCGCGTCACGCACTTCCGTGACTTCTGAAAACATCACCGTTGCACCGCAGCGCACCAGTAAATCAGACGCATATCCAACCGCCGGGTTTGCCGTTACGCCAGAAAATGCATCGCTGCCGCCGCATTGCATGCCGACAACCAGTTCTGAAGCCGGGCAGGTTTCTCGCTGACGTTGATTCAGTTTTTGTAGATGGCGTTCGGCGACCTGCAAAATATCCTCGACCATGGACTGAAAGCCGACATGCTTTTCATCCTGCAAGCTGACAATGCTGGCGCTTTCTACTGGAATAGCTTGCACATCATCCGTTCCAATCAATAAACGTTCAGGCTGTAACTTTTCACAGCCCAGGCCAATCACCATCACCTCGCCGCCAAAATTTGGATTGAGCGAAATATTGTGAATGGTACGTATTGGCACTACAGCCGCCGGAGCATTAATCGCCACGCCACAACCGTACAGGTGATTCAACCCCACCACGCCATCGACGTTCGGGTATTTTGGCAGCAGATCGCGCTCAATGATTTTTACTACGTAATCCACCACGCCTGCCACACAGTGGACGCTGGTGGTAATGCCGAGCAGGTTTTTGGTACCCACGCTACCATCAGCATTGCGATAGCCCTCAAAGGTATAACCTTTCAGCGGCGGTAAGGGTTCCGGGACTTTGGTTGCCAGTGGTAGCGTGTGTAACGGCGGCGCTTCCGGTAGTACTACCATTGATTCGTCGATCCAGCTTCCGCGTGGGATTGCGCGCACGGCGTAACCAATCACTTCGCCATAACGAATAATTTCACCATTAGCCGGAATGTCCAGCAATGCGACTTTATGCCCCTGGGGAATATGTTCAATTAATTCCAGTCCGTCCGGAAAACGCGTTCCTGCTTTCAGGCCATTATCATTAACAATAATTGCCACATTATCTGTGTCGTGAACTTTTATATAAAACGCAGTTGGCGTTTCTTGTCTGATTTCGATGTTGGCCATTGTGCAATATTCTCCAGCCAGGGACTATTAAAATGAGGACCTGGTCTCATTTAAAAATAAATGACTTCATTGGGTGAAATAAGAATGTCAGGAGTTTAAACGCAGAAATGTGATCAATGTCAATCATTTCAGGGATTGCAGTACCGCCCGGCAAGGCAATGCGTAAATCTGTGCTTTAGCGCGCAACCTTATGTGCATATGCTCAAAATAATATTTAAATCGTATTAATTAAATTAGCATTTGCACAATGATTATTATTCTCGCGCTGCTTATACTGATTCCCGAGTTCATTGTCATTACGGCATAAATGAAACTCATAAATAACATCTTCCCCATAATAATAAAAATCAGCATAAGTACCCGAGGTAAATAAAATGATTCTGGACACCGTTGACGAAAAAAAGAAAGGCGTGCATACCCGCTATTTAATATTACTGATTATTTTTATTGTTACCGCCGTTAACTACGCCGATCGTGCAACGCTGTCTATTGCTGGTACCGAAGTGGCAAAAGAGTTGCAGTTAAGTGCGGTTTCGATGGGTTACATCTTCTCCGCTTTTGGCTGGGCCTACCTGCTGATGCAAATCCCCGGCGGCTGGCTGCTTGATAAGTTTGGCTCGAAGAAAGTTTACACTTACAGCCTCTTTTTCTGGTCGCTGTTCACCTTCCTGCAAGGCTTTGTTGATATGTTCCCGCTGGCCTGGGCAGGGCTCTCCATGTTCTTTATGCGCTTTATGCTGGGGTTTTCGGAAGCGCCGTCATTCCCGGCGAACGCCCGTATTGTCGCGGCCTGGTTCCCGACGAAAGAACGTGGTACTGCCTCCGCCATCTTTAACTCGGCGCAATATTTTTCGCTGGCGCTCTTCTCACCGCTGCTTGGCTGGCTGACTTTTGCCTGGGGCTGGGAGCACGTCTTTACCGTTATGGGAGTGATTGGCTTTGTGCTGACGGCGCTGTGGATCAAGTTGATTCATAACCCGACAGATCATCCACGCATGTCCGCGGAAGAGTTGAAGTTTATCTCTGAAAATGGCGCGGTGGTTGATATGGACCATAAAACGCCGGGCAGTGCAGTGGCAAGCGGTCCCAAACTGCATTACATCAAGCAATTGCTCTCCAGTCGCATGATGCTGGGTGTATTTTTCGGACAATATTTTATCAACACCATCACCTGGTTCTTCCTTACCTGGTTCCCGATTTATCTGGTGCAGGAAAAAGGTATGTCGATTCTGAAGGTAGGCCTGGTCGCCTCGATTCCGGCACTGTGTGGTTTTGCTGGAGGCGTGCTCGGTGGTGTCTTCTCGGATTATCTGATCAAACGCGGTTTGTCACTGACCCTGGCTCGTAAGCTACCGATTGTACTGGGAATGTTGCTGGCTTCCACCATCATCTTATGTAACTACACCAACAACACCACGCTGGTGGTCATGCTGATGGCGCTGGCCTTCTTTGGCAAAGGATTTGGTGCGCTGGGCTGGCCGGTGATTTCTGACACCGCGCCGAAAGAGATTGTTGGTCTCTGCGGCGGCGTCTTTAACGTCTTTGGCAATGTTGCCTCCATTGTCACTCCACTGGTGATTGGCTACCTGGTAAGTGAACTGCACTCCTTCAATGCAGCACTGGTTTTCGTGGGATGTTCGGCGCTGATGGCGATGGTCTGCTACCTCTTCGTGGTTGGCGACATTAAACGTATGGAATTGCAGAAATAAGCAAAGGTATAAGCGATGAATAACGATATTTTTCCCAATAAATTCAAAGCCGCACTAGCTGCGAAACAGGTACAAATTGGTTGCTGGTCAGCTCTCTCTAACCCGATTAGCACTGAAGTTCTTGGTTTGGCTGGCTTTGACTGGCTGGTGTTGGATGGCGAACATGCGCCAAACGATATCTCCACATTTATTCCCCAACTGATGGCCCTGAAAGGTAGCCCCAGCGCGCCAGTGGTGCGGGTGCCGACCAACGAACCGGTAATTATTAAGCGTCTTCTGGATATCGGTTTCTATAACTTCCTGATTCCATTTGTCGAAACAGAAGAGGAAGCGGTACAAGCTGTGGCATCTACTCGTTATCCACCAGAAGGTATTCGCGGCGTCTCCGTTTCTCACCGTGCCAATATGTTTGGCACCGTGGCGGATTATTTCGCTCAGTCGAACAAGAACATCACCATTCTGGTCCAGATTGAAAGTCAGCAAGGCGTAGATAACGTCGATGCCATCGCCGCTACCGAAGGTGTAGACGGCATCTTCGTCGGTCCCAGCGATCTGGCTGCGGCATTAGGCCATCTCGGCAATGCATCACACCCGGATGTACAAAAAGCGATTCAACATATTTTTAACCGTGCCAGAGCGCACGGCAAACCCAGCGGTATCCTCGCACCGGTCGAAGCCGATGCGCGTCGTTATCTGGAATGGGGCGCGACGTTTGTGGCTGTTGGTAGCGATCTCGGCGTGTTCCGCACTGCCACCCAGAAACTGGCAGATACCTTTAAAAAATAACCACCACCGCAACAAGAGAGATGATTGATATGATTATGAAAGTTGGTTTTATTGGCCTGGGTATTATGGGTAAACCAATGAGTAAAAACCTTCTGAAAGCAGGTTACTCGCTGGTGGTTTCTGACCGTAACCCTGAAGTTATCGCAGAAGTGATTGCTGCAGGTGCAGAAACAGCGTCTACGGCTAAAGCGATCGCTGAACAGTGCGACGTCATCATTACCATGCTGCCAAACTCTCCTCATGTGAAAGAAGTGGCGCTGGGTGAAAATGGCATTATTGAAGGCGCGAAACCCGGCACGGTATTGATCGACATGAGTTCTATCGCACCGTTGGCAAGCCGTGAAATCAGCGAAGCGCTGAAAGCGAAAGGCATTGATATGCTGGATGCTCCGGTTAGCGGTGGTGAGCCGAAAGCGATTGATGGCACTCTGTCAGTGATGGTGGGTGGCGATAAGGCTATTTTCGACAAATACTATGACTTAATGAAAGCGATGGCGGGGTCTGTGGTACATACCGGGGAAATCGGCGCAGGCAACGTCACCAAACTGGCCAACCAGGTCATTGTGGCGCTGAATATTGCCGCGATGTCAGAAGCGTTGACGCTGGCAACCAAAGCAGGCGTTAACCCGGATCTGGTTTATCAGGCAATTCGTGGCGGACTGGCGGGCAGTACCGTGCTGGATGCGAAAGCGCCAATGGTGATGGACCGTAACTTCAAGCCAGGTTTCCGTATTGATCTGCATATTAAGGATCTGGCGAATGCGCTGGATACCTCCCACGGCGTTGGCGCGCAACTGCCGCTGACGGCTGCGGTTATGGAGATGATGCAAGCGCTGCGTGCCGATGGTCTGGGAACAGCAGACCATAGCGCCCTTGCGTGCTACTACGAAAAACTGGCGAAAGTCGAAGTTACTCGCTAATGACGTCGTGCCCGGATGGCTTATTGCTATCCGGGCCTGGAATCCAGGCCGAATAAGAGAAACGCCCCCCGGCGTCATGTGGTAACAGGCAAAGGTATGAAAATCGTAATCGCCCCAGACTCTTATAAAGAAAGTTTATCAGCCAGCGAGGTTGCGCAGGCGATAGAAAAAGGATTTCGGGAAATTTTTCCTGATGCACAGTACGTTTCTGTTCCTGTTGCCGACGGTGGCGAAGGAACGGTGGAAGCGATGATTGCTGCCACCCAGGGGGCTGAACGTCACGCCTGGGTTACAGGGCCGCTGGGCGAGAAAGTGAATGCCAGTTGGGGGATCTCCGGCGACGGCAAAACCGCGTTTATCGAAATGGCGGCGGCCAGTGGGCTGGCGCTGGTGCCATCGGAAAAGCGTGATCCGCTGGTAACCACTTCACGCGGCACAGGGGAGTTAATCCTGCAGGCGCTGGAGAGCGGTGCAACAAGTATCATTATCGGCATTGGCGGCAGCGCCACCAACGATGGCGGTGCAGGGATGATGCAGGCGCTGGGAGCGAAGTTAAGCGATGCCAATGGCAATGAAATCGGCTTTGGCGGCGGCAGTCTTAATACTCTGAATACCATTGATATCACTGGCCTCGATCCACGTTTAAAGAATTGTACGATTCGCGTCGCCTGTGATGTCACCAATCCGCTGGTGGGCGACAGTGGCGCTTCGCGGATCTTTGGCCCGCAAAAAGGGGCGAATGAAGCCACGATTGTCGAGCTGGACAAGAATCTCTCTCACTATGCTGATGTCATCAAAAAATCGCTGCATGTTGATGTGAAAGACGTCCCCGGTGCAGGTGCGGCGGGCGGAATGGGCGCGGCGTTGATGGCTTTTCTTGGCGCAGAGCTAAAGAGCGGCATTGAGATTGTGACTACGGCGCTTAATCTGGAAGAACATATTCATGATTGCACGCTGGTTATCACCGGAGAAGGGCGCATTGATAGCCAGAGCATCCATGGCAAAGTACCGATTGGGGTGGCTAATGTGGCGAAGAAATACAATAAACCGGTAATTGGCATTGCGGGTAGTCTTACGAAGGATGTTGGCGTTGTGCACCAGCATGGTATCGATGCTGTATTCAGCGTGTTAAACAGTATTGTTACGCTGGATGAAGCTTTCAGCGGGGCTTATGACAATATTTACCGAGCTTCGCGCAATATTGCTGCAACACTGGCGATTGGAATGCGCAACGCGGGGTGACAAGGGCGTGTAAACCCTCTATACTGCGCGCCGAAGCTGACCAGACAGTCGCCGCTTCGTCGTCGTCCTCTTCGGGGGAGACGGGCGGAGGGGAGGAAAGTCCGGGCTCCATAGGGCAGGGTGCCAGGTAACGCCTGGGGGGGAAACCCACGACCAGTGCAACAGAGAGCAAACCGCCGATGGCCCACGCGAGTGGGATCAGGTAAGGGTGAAAGGGTGCGGTAAGAGCGCACCGCGCGGCTGGTAACAGTCCGTGGCACGGTAAACTCCACCCGGAGCAAGGCCAAATAGGGGTTCATAAGGTACGGCCCGTACTGAACCCGGGTAGGCTGCTTGAGCCAGTGAGCGATTGCTGGCCTAGATGAATGACTGTCCACGACAGAACCCGGCTTATCGGTCAGTTTCACCTCTTCAACGAAAACCCGCTAGTGCAAACTGGCGGGTTTTTGCTTTTAGCGGGGCGAGTAAGATGAATGACTGTCCACGACGCTATACCTAAAAGAAAGCGGCTTATCGGTCAGTTTCACCTCTTCAACGAAAACCCGCCAGCGTAAACTTGGCGGGTTTTTGCTTTTGCGCGGCGGTAAGATGAATGACTGTCCACGACGCTATACCCAAAAGAAAGCGGCTTATCGATCAGTTTCTTTTTTTCAGTATAAATACTCTTTTTTCGTCACCCTTGTTGTCTCCCGAGATTACTTACCTTCAAATATGAATTATTAGTTTTGTGATCATCAACACAAAATGCTATCCGTGCATTATGAGGGCAGCAGAAATCATGGAAAACGATTGCATTCACAAAATGACGTCCTGCTATGATGGTAAAAGTTGACGTTAATCAATTGTTCGAGATGATCAATATCTGTATTCGACTTTTTAAAATATTGATAAAATAAATGTTTTGTGACCAACAAATTCCGCGAAAAAATGTGACGCGGCGCATTATTTACCTGTAAATATGATTTGTTTATAATAAAATTTGATAAGTTGCTCATTAAATTTAACTTAAAATTCGCCTGAGAAATACACGATATTTGCTTGAAATATCGTCGAAGGACATTTTTTAATAAGCCAGATAAAGCGTGTTGTTATCGCCATAAAATATGGTTATCCCCCCTTTGTTTTTTGATAAAAGTCAGGCTTTACGCTGATTTTATTATGTCAACTCATTGATATTAAAGATTTATATTGATTTAAGTAGATGCCTGGAAAGCAATTGGAAGTTAATTTGTGAGTGGTCGCACATATCCTATTCATTCCATTTTGATACACTTCATGTCGTCAATGAGGTAATTAATGCAGGTCGATATGAGCACTATTCTTCTTCCTAAAACGCAGCACCTGGTAGTCTTTCAGGAAGTCATCAGAAGTGGCTCTATTGGCTCGGCTGCAAAAGAATTAGGTTTAACTCAACCTGCTGTAAGTAAAATCATTAACGATATTGAAGATTATTTTGGCGTGGAATTAGTGGTACGGAAAAATACCGGTGTAACGCTGACGCCAGCCGGTCAATTGTTGCTCTCACGTTCCGAATCCATTACCCGCGAAATGAAAAATATGGTTAATGAGATAAGCGGTATGTCCTCTGAAGCCGTGGTGGAAGTCTCATTTGGTTTTCCTTCGCTAATTGGCTTTACCTTTATGTCCGGGATGATCAACAAATTCAAAGAGGTGTTCCCGAGAGCGCAAGTCTCAATGTATGAAGCACAGTTGTCCTCGTTCTTACCTGCTATCCGCGACGGACGCCTCGATTTTGCGATTGGTACATTAAGTGCAGAGATGAAGCTTCAGGATTTGCATGTTGAGCCGCTGTTCGAGTCCGAGTTTGTGCTGGTGGCCAGCAAGTCCCGAACATGCACCGGCACTACCACGCTGGAGTCGTTGAAAAACGAACAGTGGGTGTTGCCGCAAACTAATATGGGATACTACAGCGAACTTCTCACCACGTTACAAAGAAATGGCATCAGTATTGAAAACATCGTTAAAACCGACTCAGTCGTGACAATTTATAATCTTGTTCTCAATGCTGATTTCTTAACCGTGATTCCTTGTGATATGACTTCACCTTTTGGTTCTAATCAATTTATTACTATTCCGGTTGAAGAAACGTTGCCCGTGGCGCGATATGCCGCGGTATGGTCAAAAAATTATCGTATTAAAAAAGCAGCATCGGTTTTGGTTGAACTAGCCAAAGAGTATTCATCTTATAATGGGTGTAGACGAAGACAATTAATAGAAGCTGATTAGTTATTTGTTTTTCTCAAACATAAATAATCCACCTGTCTTTTTTCGGGTGTCGGTTACGGTTACCTACATATTTAATTCAGGTTAAGAGGTTTATCATGCATATTACATACGATCTCCCGGTTGCTATTGATGACATTATCGAAGCAAAACAACGACTGGCTGGGCGAATTTATAAAACAGGCATGCCTCGATCCAATTATTTTAGTGAACGTTGCAAAGGTGAAATATTCCTTAAGTTTGAAAATATGCAGCGTACTGGTTCATTTAAAATTCGTGGCGCATTTAATAAATTAAGCTCTTTAACCGATGCTGAAAAACGCAAAGGTGTGGTGGCCTGTTCTGCGGGTAACCATGCGCAAGGGGTTTCGCTCTCCTGCGCAATGCTGGGCATCGACGGGAAAGTGGTAATGCCGAAAGGCGCGCCAAAATCCAAGGTCGCGGCGACATGTGACTACTCCGCTGAAGTTGTTCTGCACGGCGACAACTTTAACGACACCATCGCCAAAGTTAGCGAAATTGTCGAAACGGAAGGCCGTATTTTTATCCCACCTTATGATGATCCGAAAGTGATTGCCGGTCAGGGAACGATTGGCCTGGAAATTATGGAAGATCTCTATGATGTCGATAATGTGATTGTGCCAATTGGCGGTGGCGGTTTAATTGCTGGTATTGCGGTAGCGATTAAATCTATTAACCCGACAATTCGTGTTATTGGTGTGCAATCAGAAAACGTTCACGGCATGGCGGCTTCTTTCCACTCGGGAGAAATAACCACGCACCGAACTACCGGCACCCTGGCGGATGGTTGTGATGTCGCCCGCCCGGGTAATTTAACTTACCAAATCGTTCGTGAATTAGTCGATGACATCGTGCTGGTCAGCGAAGACGAAATCAGAAACAGTATGATTGCCTTAATTCAGCGTAATAAAGTCGTCACCGAAGGCGCAGGCGCTCTGGCATGTGCTGCGTTATTAAGCGGTAAATTAGACCAATATATTCAAAACAGAAAAACCGTCAGCATTATTTCCGGCGGCAATATCGATCTTTCTCGCGTCTCTCAAATCACCGGTTTCGTTGACGCTTAATTAATTCGTTGAGGATAGGATATGAGTACTTCAGATAGCATTGTATCCAGCCAGACAAAACAATCGTCCTGGCGTAAATCAGATACCACATGGACGTTGGGTTTGTTCGGCACAGCTATTGGTGCCGGCGTGCTGTTCTTCCCTATCCGCGCAGGTTTTGGCGGACTGATCCCGATTCTTCTGATGTTGGTATTGGCATACCCCATCGCGTTTTATTGCCACCGGGCGCTGGCGCGTCTGTGTCTTTCTGGCTCTAACCCTTCCGGCAACATTACGGAAACGGTGGAAGAGCACTTTGGTAAAACGGGTGGCGTGGTCATCACGTTCCTGTACTTCTTCGCGATTTGCCCTCTGTTGTGGATTTATGGCGTAACCATTACCAACACCTTTATGACGTTCTGGGAAAACCAGCTTGGCTTTGCGGCGTTAAACCGCGGCTTCGTGGCGCTGTTCCTGCTGCTGCTGATGGCGTTCGTCATTTGGTTTGGTAAGGATCTGATGGTTAAAGTGATGAGTTACCTGGTATGGCCATTTATCGCCAGCCTGGTACTGATTTCTCTGTCACTGATCCCTTACTGGAACTCTGCTGTTATTGATCAAGTTGACCTCAGTGCGCTGACGTTAACCGGTCATGACGGTATCCTGATCACCGTCTGGCTGGGGATTTCCATCATGGTCTTCTCCTTTAACTTCTCGCCAATCGTCTCTTCCTTCGTGGTTTCTAAGCGTGAAGAGTATGAGAAAGACTTCGGTCGCGACTTCACCGAGCAGAAATGCTCACAGATCATCTCCCGTGCCAGCATGCTGATGGTTGCCGTGGTCATGTTCTTTGCCTTCAGCTGCCTGTTTACGCTGTCTCCGGCAAACATGGCGGAAGCAAAAGCACAGAACATTCCGGTGCTTTCTTATCTGGCTAACCACTTTGCTTCCATGTCCGGTGAGAAATCGACGTTCGCCACCGTACTGGAATATGCCGCTTCTATCATCGCACTGGTTGCTATCTTCAAATCTTTCTTCGGTCACTATCTGGGAACGCTGGAAGGTCTGAACGGTTTGGTACTGAAGTTCGGCTACAAAGGCGATAAGACGAAAGTGTCTTCCGGCAAACTGAACACCATCAGCATGATCTTCATCATGGGTTCCACCTGGGTAGTTGCTTACGCCAACCCGAACATTCTGGACCTGATTGAAGCCATGGGCGCGCCGATTATCGCTTCACTGCTGTGCCTGTTGCCGATGTATGCCATCCGTAAAGCGCCGTCGCTGGCGAAATACCGTGGTCGTCTGGATAACGTGTTTGTTACCGTGATTGGTCTGCTGACCATCCTGAACATCGTGTACAAACTGTTTTAATCCGTAACTCAGGATGAGAAAAGAGATGAATGAATTTCCGGTTGTTTTGGTTATTAACTGTGGTTCGTCTTCAATTAAGTTTTCCGTGTTGGATGCCTCGAACTGTGAAGTATTAATGTCAGGTATTGCCGACGGTATTAATTCGGAAAATGCATTCTTATCCGTAAATGGAGGAGAGCCAGCACCGCTGGCTCACCACAGCTACGAAGGTGCATTGAAGGCAATTGCGTTTGAACTGGAAAAGAGGAATTTAAATGACAGCGTGGCCTTAATTGGCCACCGCATCGCCCACGGCGGCAGTATTTTTACCGAGTCCGCCATTATTACCGATGAAGTCATTGATAATATCCGTCGCGTTTCTCCACTGGCGCCGCTGCATAATTACGCCAATTTAAGTGGCATTGAATCGGCCCAGCAATTATTTCCTGGCGTAACTCAGGTAGCAGTATTTGATACCAGCTTCCACCAGACAATGGCCCCGGAAGCGTTTTTATACGGCTTGCCGTGGAAATATTACGAAGAGCTGGGTGTGCGCCGCTACGGCTTCCACGGCACGTCTCACCGCTATGTGTCCCAGCGTGCGCATTCTCTGCTGAATCTGGCGGAAGAAGACTCCGGCCTGGTGGTGGCGCATCTTGGCAATGGCGCATCTATTTGCGCGGTTCGTAACGGGCAGAGTGTGGATACCTCAATGGGTATGACGCCGCTGGAAGGGTTGATGATGGGGACGCGCAGTGGCGATGTCGACTTCGGCGCGATGTCCTGGGTGGCCAGTCAAACCAACCAGAGTCTTAGCGACCTGGAACGCGTGGTGAATAAAGAATCGGGACTATTGGGGATTTCCGGTCTTTCTTCCGACTTGCGTGTACTGGAAAAAGCCTGGCATGAAGGTCATGAACGTGCACAACTGGCAATTAAAACGTTTGTTCACCGAATTGCCCGTCATATTGCCGGACACGCTGCCTCATTACATCGCCTGGATGGAATTATATTCACCGGTGGAATAGGTGAGAATTCAAGTTTAATTCGTCGTCTGGTCATGGAACATTTGACTGTATTAGGCGTAGAGATTGATGCAGAAATGAATAATCGCTCTAACGCTTACGGTGAAAGAATTGTGTCCAGTGAAAATGCGCGCGTAATTTGCGCCGTTATTCCGACTAATGAAGAAAAAATGATTGCGCTAGATGCAATTCATTTAGGCAAAGTTAAAGCACCCGCAGAATTTGCATAATTTAGTTGAAGTATTGTAGAGAGATTATTTTTCATGAAGGTAGATATTGATACCAGCGATAAGCTGTACGCCGACGCATGGCTTGGCTTTAAAGGTACGGACTGGAAAAACGAAATTAATGTCCGCGATTTTATTCAACATAACTATACACCGTATGAAGGGGATGAATCTTTCCTCGCCGAAGCGACGCCAGCCACTACGGCATTGTGGGAAAAGGTGATGGAAGGTATTCGTATCGAAAACGCGACCCATGCGCCGGTTGATTTCGATACCAATATTGCCACCACCATTACTGCCCATGATGCCGGTTATATCAACCAGCCGTTGGAAAAAATTGTTGGCCTGCAAACAGATGCGCCACTGAAACGTGCGCTGCATCCGTTCGGCGGCATCAACATGATTAAAAGTTCATTCCACGCCTATGGCCGTGAAATGGACAGCGAATTTGAATACGTGTTTACCGATCTGCGTAAAACCCATAACCAGGGCGTATTTGATGCTTACTCACCGGATATGCTGCGCTGCCGTAAATCTGGCGTATTGACTGGTCTGCCGGACGGTTATGGCCGTGGACGTATTATCGGTGACTATCGCCGCGTGGCGTTGTACGGCATCAGTTATCTGGTCCGTGAACGCGAACTGCAATTTGCCGATCTCCAGTCTCGTCTGGAAAAAGGGCAAGATCTGGAAGCCACCATCCGTCTGCGTGAAGAGCTGGCAGAACATCGTCATGCGCTGCTGCAGATTCAGGAAATGGCGGCGAAATACGGCTTCGACATCTCTCGTCCAGCGCAGAATGCGCAGGAAGCGGTGCAGTGGCTCTACTTCGCTTACCTGGCGGCGGTGAAATCGCAAAATGGCGGCGCGATGTCGCTGGGTCGTACTGCATCGTTCCTCGATATCTACATTGAACGCGACTTTAAAGCTGGTGTGCTCAACGAGCAGCAGGCGCAGGAATTGATCGACCACTTCATCATGAAGATCCGCATGGTACGCTTCCTGCGTACGCCGGAATTTGATTCGCTGTTCTCCGGCGACCCTATCTGGGCAACGGAAGTCATCGGCGGGATGGGGCTGGACGGCCGTACCCTGGTGACCAAAAACTCCTTCCGTTATCTGCATACACTGCACACCATGGGGCCAGCACCGGAACCTAACCTGACCATTCTGTGGTCGGAAGCATTGCCGATTGCCTTCAAAAAATATGCGGCACAAGTCTCCATCGTCACTTCTTCTTTGCAGTATGAAAACGACGATCTGATGCGTACTGACTTCAACAGCGACGATTACGCGATTGCCTGCTGCGTCAGCCCGATGGTGATTGGTAAGCAGATGCAGTTCTTCGGCGCACGCGCTAACCTGGCGAAAACGCTGCTGTACGCAATTAACGGCGGGGTGGATGAGAAGCTGAAGATTCAGGTCGGCCCGAAAACAGCACCACTGATGGACGACGTTCTGGACTACGACAAAGTCATGAGCAGCCTCGACCATTTCATGGACTGGTTGGCAGTGCAGTACATCAGCGCGCTGAACATCATCCATTACATGCATGACAAGTACAGCTACGAAGCCTCACTGATGGCGCTGCACGATCGTGATGTTTATCGCACGATGGCATGTGGTATTGCGGGCCTGTCGGTGGCGACGGATTCACTTTCCGCAATCAAATATGCCCGCGTGAAACCGATTCGTGACGAAAACGGCCTGGCGGTCGACTTTGAAATCGACGGCGAATATCCGCAGTACGGCAACAACGACGAGCGCGTAGACAGCATTGCTTGCGACCTGGTTGAACGCTTTATGAAGAAAATTAAAGCCCTGCCAACCTATCGTAACGCTGTACCAACTCAGTCGATTCTGACCATCACCTCTAACGTGGTGTACGGCCAGAAAACCGGTAATACGCCGGACGGTCGTCGCGCCGGAACACCGTTCGCACCGGGCGCTAACCCGATGCATGGTCGTGACCGCAAAGGGGCCGTGGCTTCGCTGACCTCCGTTGCCAAGCTGCCGTTCACCTACGCCAAAGACGGTATTTCGTACACCTTCTCAATTGTCCCTGCGGCGCTGGGCAAAGAAGATCCGGTACGCAAAACCAACCTTGTCGGCCTGCTGGATGGTTATTTCCACCACGAAGCGGATGTGGAAGGCGGTCAGCACCTCAACGTCAACGTTATGAATCGGGAAATGTTGCTGGATGCCATTGAGCACCCGGAAAAATATCCAAACCTGACAATCCGTGTCTCTGGCTACGCCGTGCGCTTCAACGCACTGACCCGTGAACAGCAGCAGGATGTGATTTCACGTACCTTTACCCAGGCGCTTTGATGCCGGAGGATGTATGAAAAAGATTATCGAAACGCAACGTGCGCCAGGCGCAATTGGCCCGTATGTTCAGGGCGTTGATTTAGGCAGCATGGTCTTCACCTCCGGACAAATTCCGGTTTGCCCGCAGACCGGGGAGATCCCTGCGGACGTGAAAGATCAGGCGCGTTTAAGCCTGGAAAACGTCAAAGCGATCGTGGTTGCTGCCGGGCTGACCGTTGGCGATATCGTGAAGATGACGGTGTTCATTACCGACCTTAATGACTTTGGCACCATCAATGAAGTTTACAAGCAGTTTTTTGACGAGCATCAGGCGACCTACCCGACACGCAGCTGCGTGCAGGTAGCGCGTTTGCCGAAAGATGTGAAGCTGGAAATTGAAGCTATCGCGGTACGCAACGCATAAAGCTCCTGAGCGGGGCGATCGCAGGGTCGCTCCGCTCCTCTTCACGAACGGCAATCCGAGGGTGTGGATATGATTAGTGCATTCGATATTTTCAAAATTGGGATTGGTCCCTCCAGTTCTCATACCGTGGGGCCAATGAATGCCGGAAAAAGTTTTATTGATCGACTGGAGAAGAGCGGCTTATTAACCGCGACGAGCCACATTGTGGTCGATCTTTATGGATCGTTGTCACTGACGGGCAAAGGTCACGCCACGGATATCGCTATCATCATGGGACTGGCAGGAAATAGTCCGCAGGACGTTGTTATTGATGAGATACCTGCATTTATGGAATTAGTGACGCGCAACGGAAGGTTGCCGGTGGCAGCGGGCGCACATGTCGTTGATTTCCCAGTGGCAAAGAACATTATTTTCCATGCGGAAACGCTGCCCCGTCATGAGAATGGGATGCGTATTACCGCGTGGAAAGAGCAGGAAGAACTGTTAAGCAAAACCTATTATTCAGTCGGTGGCGGATTTATTGTCGAAGAAGAACAATTCGGCCTGTCACTGGATGTTGAAACGCTCGTCCCTTACGATTTCCATTCAGCAGGTGAGCTGCTGAAAATGTGTGATTACAACGGGTTATCTATTTCTGGTTTGATGCTGCAAAACGAGTTGGCGCTACGTAGCAAAGCCGAAATTGATGCTGGTTTTTCGCGTATCTGGCAGGTGATGCATGACGGTATTGAACGCGGTATGAATACCGAAGGTGTGCTGCCCGGCCCGCTCAATGTGCCACGTCGGGCGGTGGCGCTGCGACGTTTGCTGGTTTCCAGCGACAATATCTCTAACGATCCGATGAACGTGATCGACTGGATCAATATGTTTGCTCTGGCAGTCAGCGAAGAAAACGCCGCTGGCGGACGTGTTGTGACAGCGCCAACTAACGGCGCTTGCGGCATTATTCCTGCGGTGCTGGCCTATTACGATAAATTCCGCCGCCCGCTCAATGAGCGCTCCATTGCCCGTTTTCTGCTGGCGGCTGGCGCTATCGGTGCGCTGTATAAAATGAATGCCTCCATTTCCGGTGCGGAAGTGGGCTGTCAGGGCGAAATTGGCGTGGCCTGTTCAATGGCGGCGGCAGGGTTAACCGAACTGCTGGGCGGCAGCCCGGCGCAGGTGTGCAATGCGGCGGAAATCGCTATGGAACACAACCTGGGACTGACCTGCGATCCGGTTGCCGGGCAGGTGCAAATTCCGTGTATTGAACGCAATGCTATTAATGCTGTTAAAGCCGTGAACGCCGCGCGGATGGCGATGGGACGCACTTCTGCACCGCGTGTTTCTCTCGATAAAGTTATCGAGACGATGTACGAAACCGGCAAAGATATGAACGATAAATACCGCGAAACTTCACGCGGAGGACTGGCCATTAAAGTGGTCTGCGGCTGATATCTCAGCCGCGTTTATACTGGGGTGCACAAAATGTGCACCCTTTTTTATTGTGATCTGCCGCAAATAGAGAATAACTATTTCTCTAAGATTGATTTGATAGAAAATTATTATCCATAACTGCTATTTCAAAGTCTTGATTGTGAAGATTTTCTCTGACCTCACGCGTATCATTTCTTCATTCTAATAACTCGCCTGCAAAAAAACGTAGACCGCGTATCGCCTTGATGCGGCTCGAAAAAAATAATAAGCCCTACAAAATATTGAGCGAGAACTTATGGAAATTGCAACGAATAAAGGCGTCATTGCAGACGCTTCGACCCCGGCGGGTCGTGCTGGAATGAGTGAAAGTGAATGGCGTGAAGCTATCAAATTCGACAGTACCGACACCGGTTGGGTGATTATGAGTATTGGGATGGCGATTGGCGCGGGGATAGTTTTTCTCCCGGTGCAGGTCGGATTGATGGGATTGTGGGTATTTTTGCTCTCATCAGTGATTGGCTACCCGGCAATGTATCTGTTTCAGCGATTGTTTATTAATACGCTGGCGGAATCTCCAGAGTGTAAAGATTACCCGAGTGTCATTAGTGGTTATTTGGGTAAAAACTGGGGCATTTTATTAGGTGCACTTTACTTTGTGATGCTGGTTATTTGGATGTTTGTTTACTCCACCGCCATCACTAACGATAGCGCCTCCTATCTGCACACTTTCGGCGTGACGGAAGGATTGCTGTCTGACAGTCCGTTTTATGGCCTAGTACTGATTTGTATTCTGGTAGCGATCTCTTCACGCGGCGAGAAACTGTTATTCAAAATTTCGACCGGCATGGTGCTGACCAAACTGCTGGTGGTGGCGGCGCTGGGTGTATCGATGGTCGGGATGTGGCATCTGTATAACGTAGGTTCGCTGCCGCCGCTGGGGCTGCTGGTGAAAAACGCCATTATCACACTGCCGTTTACCTTAACCTCGATTCTGTTTATCCAGACGTTAAGCCCGATGGTGATCTCTTATCGCTCGCGGGAAAAATCAATTGAAGTGGCGCGGCATAAAGCATTGCGGGCAATGAATATCGCGTTTGGCATTTTGTTTGTCACCGTCTTTTTCTACGCAGTGTCGTTCACTCTGGCGATGGGACATGACGAAGCAGTAAAAGCCTATGAGCAGAATATTTCCGCGCTGGCGATTGCAGCTCAATTTATTAGCGGTGACGGTGCAGCATGGGTGAAAGTGGTCAGCGTCATCCTCAATATCTTTGCCGTAATGACAGCGTTCTTTGGCGTTTATTTAGGCTTTCGCGAAGCAACGCAAGGGATCGTAATGAACATCCTGCGCCGCAAGATGCCAGCTGAGAAGATTAACGAAAATCTCGTTCAGCGCGGCATCATGATTTTCGCCATTTTACTGGCCTGGAGCGCCATCGTACTGAATGCGCCAGTGTTGAGCTTTACCTCTATCTGTAGCCCGATTTTCGGCATGGTAGGGTGCCTGATCCCGGCGTGGTTGGTTTACAAAGTACCGGCATTGCACAAATACAAAGGTGCCTCTCTGTACCTGATTATCATCACCGGTTTGTTGCTTTGCGTTTCTCCGTTCCTGGCATTTTCATGATTTACCTGAAATTTTAAGGTTTTTATTATGTTTGATTCGACTTTAAATCCGTTATGGCAGCGTTACATCCTTGCAGTTCAGGAGGAAGTAAAACCGGCGCTGGGATGTACTGAACCGATCTCACTGGCGCTGGCGGCGGCGGTTGCTGCGGCAGAACTGGAAGGTCCGGTTGAACGTGTAGAAGCCTGGGTTTCGCCAAATCTGATGAAGAACGGTCTGGGCGTTACCGTTCCCGGTACGGGAATGGTGGGGCTGCCGATTGCAGCGGCGCTGGGGGCGTTAGGTGGAAATGCCAACGCCGGGCTGGAAGTGCTGAAAGACGCAACGGCGCAGGCAATTGCCGATGCCAAAGCGTTGCTGGCGGCGGGGAAAGTCTCGGTCAAGATCCAGGAACCTTGCGATGAAATCCTCTTCTCACGCGCCAAAGTCTGGAACGGCGAGCAGTGGGCTTGTGTCACCATCGTCGGCGGGCATACTAACATTGTGCATATCGAGACGCACAATGGCGTGGTGTTTACCCAGCAGGCGTGTGTGGCAGAGGGCGAGCAAGAGTCGCCGCTGGCGGTGCTCTCCAGAACGACGCTGGCCGAGATCCTGAAGTTCGTCAATGAAGTGCCGTTTGAGGCGATCCGCTTTATTCTCGATTCTGCGAAATTAAACTGCGCGTTATCGCAAGAAGGTTTGAGTGGGAACTGGGGGCTGCATATTGGCGCGACGCTGGAAAAACAGTGTGCACGCGGTTTGCTGGCGAAAGATCTCTCCTCGTCAATTGTGATTCGTACCAGCGCGGCATCCGATGCGCGTATGGGTGGCGCAACGCTTCCGGCAATGAGTAACTCCGGTTCTGGCAACCAGGGGATCACCGCAACAATGCCCGTGGTGGTGGTCGCGGAACACTTCGGGGCAGATGATGAACGGCTGGCACGTGCGCTGATGCTTTCGCATTTGAGCGCGATTTATATCCATAACCAGTTACCGCGTTTGTCTGCGCTGTGTGCCGCAACGACCGCCGCAATGGGCGCCGCCGCCGGGATGGCATGGCTGGTGGATGGGCGTTATGAAACCATCTCGATGGCGATCAGCAGCATGATCGGCGATGTCAGCGGTATGATTTGCGATGGCGCGTCGAACAGTTGCGCGATGAAGGTTTCGACCAGTGCGTCGGCGGCGTGGAAAGCGGTGTTAATGGCGCTGGATGATACCGCCGTGACTGGCAATGAAGGGATTGTGGAGCATGATGTTGAGCAGTCAATCGCCAACCTGTGTGCGCTGGCAAGCCATTCAATGCAGCAAACGGATCGGCAGATTATCGAGATTATGGCCAGTAAGGCCAGGTAAGCGCCGGATTTCGGATGTTATACCTGGTGCCGGATGCGATGCTGGCGCATCTTATCCGGCTTACGGGGTGTGCAATTTGTTGGTTTTGTAGGCCGGATAAGGCGTTTACGCCGCATCCGGCAACCTGTGTTTACGCGGTAGCTTCATCCTCGGCTAACCGTATTTCGGCGTCGGCGACTATCGCCTCCAACTCACTCAACATCTCTTCATAGCCAAAACTTTTGGTAGCGCGGGTGGTTTCTTTCGCTGCAACGGACTTTACTGGCTGACGTTTTTTCGCCGATTTTTTACTCATCATCTTCTCCCTGTAAAAAAACTAGACAGGTAAATCTATCAGCAAAGCGCGCAGCGGGGAATCAGCAACGAGTGTAATGTTAGCCTCGTCACGAATAAATGCGCCATCACCGCAGGTCAGCGCTGCTTTCTCTTCGTGATGCGTAAGCGCATGAAATTGACCGTGGATCGATTGCAAATAAGCACGCGGACCGTGCAGTTGAAAGTTCGCGCTTTCTCCCTCGGCGAGCACAATATGATGCAACCACACCTGCTGGCGCAGTTGCAGGCTACCTTTCGCGCCATCTGGCGAGGCGATTAATTGCTGTTTATCCATATTTAGCGCCAGTTTTTGAATCAGCGGATTCTCCCGTTGTGGGCAAGCATCCAGCCAGAGCTGCATTCGCGTTAACGGTTTGTCCTTGCTGATATTATGTTCGCTATAACTCACGCCCGGCTGAGTAGAAAGCAATAAGGCTTCACCGGCGCGGGCCTGAACATGATTACCTTCGCTGTCCCGATACTCTGCTTCTCCGTCGAGAATCACATTCAAAATATCAACTTTTGGGTAGGTACGTGGCTGGAAGGCGGCCCCTGGAGCCAACACTTCCTGGTTAAGCACGCGCAGGGAGGCATAGCCTAACAATTTAGGGTCGAAGTAGTGTCCAAAGGAAAAAGTATACCGGGCCTGCAACCATCCGTAGTCTGCTTGTCCACACTGCCTGGCAGTTCGGGTAGTAATCATAATTCTTGACCTCTCTTTACTTCCTTTTATGGTAAGGGGCTGGACGCTACATTGTTAGCCAGATATTCTGCCCGGTATGTTCAAATTTCCTGAATGAGAACGAAATGGCCAAAGAAAGGGCATTAACGCTGGAAGCATTAAGGGTTATGGATGCGATCGATCGCCGTGGTAGTTTTGCGGCGGCGGCCGATGAGCTGGGACGCGTGCCTTCCGCGCTTAGCTACACCATGCAAAAACTGGAAGAAGAGCTCGATGTGGTGCTGTTTGACCGCTCGGGCCATCGCACCAAATTCACCAATGTCGGGCGGATGTTGCTGGAGCGGGGACGTGTTCTGCTGGAAGCCGCAGATAAACTGACCACCGACGCCGAAGCCCTCGCGCGTGGTTGGGAAACGCATCTCACCATCGTGACTGAAGCGCTGGTGCCCACGCCTGCCTTTTTCCCGTTGATCGACAAACTGGCGGCTAAAGCCAATACCCAACTGGCAATCATCACCGAAGTGCTGGCGGGGGCGTGGGAGCGGCTGGAACAGGGGCGAGCGGATATTGTTATCGCGCCGGATATGCATTTTCGCTCCTCGTCGGAGATCAACTCTCGTAAGCTTTACACCTTGATGAACGTCTACGTGGCAGCGCCTGATCACCCGATTCATCAGGAGCCGGAACCGCTTTCTGAAGTGACGCGCGTGAAATATCGCGGAATTGCAGTGGCAGATACTGCTCGTGAACGCCCGGTATTGACCGTACAGTTACTGGATAAACAACCGCGCCTGACGGTCAGTACCATTGAAGATAAACGTCAGGCATTGCTGGCAGGGCTTGGCGTCGCAACGATGCCGTACCCGATGGTAGAGAAAGATATTGCTGAAGGGCGTTTGCGTGTAGTTAGTCCGGAATCGACCAGTGAAATCGATATTATTATGGCCTGGCGTCGCGACAGTATGGGGGAAGCAAAATCCTGGTGTCTCCGGGAAATTCCAAAGTTGTTCGCTGGAAAATAATCTATTAAGCACCTTTCACAAGGTGCTTCTGACTGCTGACAAACGCAAAACTGCCTGATGCGCTACGCTTATCAGGCCTATGCAGTCACTGCAATATATTGAATTTTGGCGATTTTGTAGGTTGGATTAGGCGTTTTCGCCGCATCCGGCATAAACAAAGCGCACGTTGTCAACAATCTGAAGCACCTTTCACAAGGTGCTTAATTATTATTCCTGTTCCAGTTTTGGATCAGGTCCAAACCGGTTTTCGCCTGGTGTCCCCGGCTGGCAGTTAAAGATGATGATAATCAGCCAACCGATAAACGGAATTAAGAACAGTAGCACCCACCATGCTGAACGGTCGGTGTCATGCAGGCGACGGAACTGTACAGCCCACCACGGCAAAAACACCAGAATGCCGTAGATAGTCGTCAGGATGCCTTCGCCACCGGCACGTTGCCAGCCCAGCATTTTATCCAGCAGTCCCAGCACGAGCGTAAAGATGATGTTGACCAGAATAAACATCCAGTACTCTTTGCGCCGTGCACGCCCCCGGAAACCGACATAATTTTTTAGTACTTTCAGATACCAGTCCATTTTTGCCTCAATTTTGCTCAATCACTTGTTTTTAAAGCAGCAAATTAAGAATAGACATGAATGAATTTGCAGTAAATATTATCTCGATGAATTAATAAGGCGCTGTGAAGGATAAGGGCAAGCGCAAAATCGCCAGATGCGCTACGCTTATCTGGCCTGGGCGGGTTCTGCAATATATTGAATGTACAATGTTTTGTGGGTCAGATAAGGCGTTCCCGCCGCATCCGACATAACAACACGCACTTAGCCAACAACCAGAGGCACCACGAAGGGTGCCTTTGTTTAACTGAAGCGAACATCCCGCCCGTGCGGTTCATCGAGATCCTGCCACGGACCAATCGAAATAATTCCCGTTGGGTTGATGGTCTTATGGCTGCGGAAGTAGTGATTACGGATATGGTCGAAATTGACGGTTTCAGCTATTCCCGGCATCTGATAGATATCGCGCAGGAAGCCATACAAATTCAGGTAATCGCTGATACGGTGCTTATCGCACTTGAAGTGGGTGACATACACCGGATCAAAACGAACCAGCGTGGTCCACAGGCGAATATCGGCTTCGGTTAACTGGTTACCCGTCAGGAAGCGATGCTGCCCTAGTATCTGTTCCAGTCGCGCCAGCGATTCAAACACTTTCACCACCGCTTCGTCGTACGCTTCCTGGCTGGTGGCAAAACCAGCTTTATAGACGCCATTATTTACGGTGTCGTATATCCAGCCGTTAAGTTCGTCAATTTTAGTTTGCAGAGCAGGGGGGTAATAATCACCCGCTTTTGCGCCCAGCGCATCAAACGCAGTATTGAACATGCGGATGATTTCTGCTGATTCGTTACTGACAATGGTGTGATTTTTTTTGTCCCACAGCACGGGGACAGTAACACGTCCGCTGTAGTGTGGATCAGCGTGGAGATAAAGCTGGTACAGGAATTCATGTTGATAGAGCGTGTCGCCGGTTGCACCCGGGAAACTGTCATCAAAGGTCCAGCCGTTTTCCAGCATCAGCGGATTCACCACGGAAACGGAAATAAACGGTTCCAGTCCTTTGAGTTTACGCATGATCAGCGTGCGGTGCGCCCACGGGCAGGCGAGTGAAACATAGAGATGATAACGATCTTTTTCTGCGGCAAATCCACCTTTGCCAGTGGGGCCTGGTGCGCCATCGGCAGTGAGCCAGTTACGAAATGCGGAAGCTGAACGTTGAAATTTACCGCCAGTGGATTTGGTGTCGTACCAGGTGTCATGCCAGACGCCGTCAATCAGTTGACCCATTTTTCTCTCCTCCAATAGCAAAAACGAGGAGCGTTTCTCCTCGTTTGAGACTGATGGCAAACGCAAAACTGCCTGATGCGCTATGCTTATCAGGCCTACGAGGTTCTTGCAATATATTGAATTTGCATGTTTTTGTAGGCCGGATAAGGCGTTCACGCCGCATCCGGCATGAACAACGCGCACTTTGTCAACAATCTGAAACGAGGAGTTTCCCCCTCGTTTTTTTATCGTTAAGTATAGCGCGTGCTTACCACTTTTTATTCAGCAGACGGTCGATGCTATACGCGCCCGGTCCGGTAATCGCCAGCAGCAGGAATCCGCCAGAAATTGTCAGGTTTTTCATGAACATCAGCGAGTTGACGCCTTCAGCAAAGTTGCTGTGAAATAAAAACGCCGTCAACAGTGTAAAGCCAGCGGTAAACAGCGCGGTGG
Source organism: Escherichia sp. E4702 (assembly GCF_963883545.1). Lineage (NCBI taxonomy): Bacteria > Pseudomonadati > Pseudomonadota > Gammaproteobacteria > Enterobacterales > Enterobacteriaceae > Escherichia > Escherichia sp. E4702. The sequence continues at coordinate 40,977 of NZ_CAWORF010000002.1, forward strand.
TGCGAGTCAGGAAACCGAACAGGATTGCCAGACCGCCACCGAACTCAAGCAGGATCACCAGCGGCAGCATAAAGCCCGGGACGCCCATTGCTTCCATATATTGTTGAGTACCAGCGTAGCCAGTAATTTTTCCCCAGCCTGCGGTAACGAACAGAATCGGCATTAAAATACGCGCTACCAGTACACCAACATCTTCTAATTTTTTCATCATACTCTCCACTGCACCACTCAGGCTGCTGATTGTTTTTTGTGCAAGGGCGCGGTATTAGCGTCATTGCTGTCGATGGAGAGAAGCATAAACGTAGTGAATGGTGATTGTTAGCAAGGAAAACTGTCAAAAATTTTCAAAAAATTTGAGGGATAAGGCCGGAATAGTTCCGGCCAGAGAGGAATTTAACCGCGAAGCTGTTGCTGATTGAGGGTGGTTTTAACCAGACGCCACGCACTCCAGACGCCAAAACCGCGCCTGGCCCATCGGACCAGCATATTCGGATGGCGAATCGTCCAGATAGCCATCACGCTGCTGCCGACCAGCGCCCAGGAACGCAGGCTCAACAGCATATTCCAACGACGATCGTAGGCGCCTGTCGCCTCCAGCCAGTCACGGCGGCTGGCGGAAAGATCCAACCGTTGTTGCTGGATCTGACGAAGCAGTTGTGCCTTACGTTGTTCACGTTCGACTTTACCGCTCACGGGACTCCTCCTCGAGAAGTTGTCGATCGTTTGCCAGTTCGTGACGCGTATGGCGCAGCAAGGTGGATTTGCGCGACTTGCGTAACGTCCAGATGCCGCCGATGAGTGCCAGAAGCAGCAACACCACAGTGGTGGCAATCATTGCATTCAGGCGATATTGCGGATCAACGGCCCAGATAATCAGCACCATCAGGCTCATAAGACCAAATGCAGCGAAAAGCATCGTCAGGCCGAGCATCAGTAAAAGCTGAAAGATATTGGCTTTTTCTTCTTCCAGCTCAACAACCGCCAGCCGCAGACGCGTCTCCACCATTTCGACCATGATGGTGACAATTCGCTGCCCGATGCCCAGAACGCTTTTACCGGGCCCTTGCGCGTGATGAGTTTCCGCCATAATTAACGACGCGACAGCAGAACGCCCAGCACCACGCCGATGGCTGCGCCAATACCAACTCCCGCCCACGGATTCTCACGCACATATTCATCGGCACGCGCCGCCGCTTCGCGGGTTTGTTTAGCAATCGCATCACCGGTTTCACCCAGACGATAGCGACTCTGCTTCAGTGCCTGTTCCGCTTTGCTACGAATCTTACTCAGCTCTTCTTTTGACTTTTCGCCAGAGGAGCTAAGAACCTCTTCCAGCGTATCGGACAGGGATTTCAACTCAGCACGCAGGTGTTCCGTAGTGTGTTCTTTCGACATAGTTTTCTCCAGGTGAGTAAGTATTAACTATTGGGGATTAGTAGTCGCGCGCTTCCAGCTTTTTCAGCTCTTCCTGCGCTTCTGCCAGTTTCCGTTCGCGTTTAGCAATCTTATCCGCATCGCCTTTTTGTTTCGCCTCGGCTAAATCATGCTTGCGTTCTGCCACTTCATCTTTCTGCTTCGCGATTTTCTTTTGATGATCGGCACGCAACTGGTTATCTGAACAATTCGCCCGCACTTCGCTAAGGGCTTTGTTCAGGCCGTTGATACGATTCTGGTTTTGATGTTTTTCGGCATAGCTGATCTCCTTAAGGATATTTTGCTCCTTTTCCTGACAAAGGGTAGTGGCATAACTACTGACACTAAGAGCAAAAAGAGAAACAGCTAAAGCGATGCGGTATTTCATTCTTGAACCTTCCATTGTGACTCGGACCCATTACAGAGGAACGATTGTCCAGACAACGAGGCGGTGGTATTAACCACCGCCTTATTAATCATAGACAGTAACGGTGAAATCACCAAAGTGAGTGATATGTTTCGGATAACAGGAAGTTATCCGAAGCGATGAGAATTGTCCCGCAGCCGGGTCAGCCATTGTATGGCCTGATTATTATCGTCCTGCTGCGCAATGATGTAGCCATGAGGCAATGTTCTGTCGAGGACCGCTTTGGCGGCGGCGCTTTGATCGCTGGAATCAAACGTAATCAACAGTGTGTCATTCTTAGGGGTGATGCTTTTGAAAGGTATGCCATGAGCGTCAAGGTGATGCCAGATGGAAAAACCGTCCGGCATCGTCGTCCCTTGATGAATGGCGCGGATCGCCAGCGTGGATTCTTGTTGACGAACCGCAGACCAGGCCAGCAGCAGCGTGCCAGCCAGCAATATAGCAGCGCCGAACCAGGCTAGCTGGCGAAGCGACATGCGAGGTATTTGCATCCTTTACCCCCGATTTCCATATTTCTTTTTCCATAAAACAACCAGAGAACCTGCCAGGCCGAACACCAGCAGCACCACCGGGAGCAGCATCAGGCATGACATCAGCTGGTCCTCATACTTCAAAAATACCGGCGTCTTGCCGAGCATGTAACCTAAGGTTGTCAGGATCAACACCCACAGCAGGCCACTCATCCAGTTGAAGAACTGGAAGCGGGCGTTATTCAGCCCTGACAGTCCGGCAATGGTCGGCAGTAATGTTCTGACAAATGCGATAAAGCGACCAATTAACAGCGCAGATAAACCGTGTTTATGAAAAAGATGGTGTGCGCGTTGGTGGTAGTGCGCAGGTAAATGGGATAGCCAGTTTTGTACGGTGCGGGTGTTTCCCAGCCATCGCCCCTGTATGTAGCTGACCCAGCAACCGAGGCTGGCCGCAACAGTGAGCAGCATAATAGTCTGCGGGTAACCCATTGCGCCTTTGGCAATCAATACACCAACCAACACCAGCAAGCTGTCGCCTGGTAAAAAGGCCGCTGGAAGCAAGCCGTTTTCGAGGAACAAAATCACAAACAAGACAAAATACAACATGCCAATCATCGACGGATTGGCCAGGGTTTCAAAATCCTGCGCCCACAGGGCTTGCAGCAATTGGGTCAAAAGTTCCATTCATTATTCCTGGTGAATCGGTTAACGCCACGCCGGTTTTAAATGATGCACACCCGTCAGGTTATTGCTGTTGTTGTATATATTGCGGGTCGAGACACCAATACGGCCTGAACTATTCCCTGTTAAAACGTGAGATAAGAAAACATTTAATAGCATAAATTCAAATTGAATCTAATTGTAACAAAGGTCAACGTTGTTCGTTATCAAAATTACATGTCCGTGGAGTCTGATTTTGCTGATTGCAGAGGAGGGTGGCGAGAGGATTTACACAGGCTGACACTTTATACTTTTCGCTTACTGATAAAGCGAACAGGCGCGTTGCTGCGCCTGTCAGAAATGGGAGTTTATTTGCTGCTGTTGGCCACAGTATCCAGATGAACGACAGGATTCTCGGCGAACAAATAGCGGTCGGCATTGAATTCGAAATCGTCACTGGTTTCGTTAAACAACATAATTTTGGTATTTTCCAGATGCTGCCACATTGCAAGTTTGGCGGCATGAGGATCTTTGCGTATCAACGCTTTGAGGATCTGATCGTGGTCATCACACCAGTTATCGACGGTACGGGAATCAATGTGCTCGTGCAATTTTTTCCAGTACGGGTTATGACTACGCTGGGTCCACATTTTCTCAACGATGGCAGCCAGTGCAGAGTTCTGCGTCGCTAATGCGACCTGAATATGAAACTGCAAATCCCACTCGGAATCACGGAAGCATTGTTCGCCGCGCGCCTGCTCCTGGATGGCCATCAGTTTCATGATGTCCTGTTTCGTTACCTGGGTTGCAGCAAACTCGGCAATATTGCTTTCGATAAGTTGACGTGCCTGGAGCAGTTCAAACGGACCGTAATTGGCAAATTCCATATTCGCGTCCGCCGCCTGCTGATGGCGAGGCTGGTTGGAAACCACATGAATTCCCGAGCCTTTGCGTACTTCTACATAGCCCTCGACTTCAAGCATGATGATGGCTTCACGAACCACGGTGCGGCTGACGTTTTTTTCATCAGAAATAAAACGTTCGGCGGGCAGTTTATCACCCACCAGATAGACGCCCTGCTCGATGCGCTCTTTCAGGTCAGCGGCGAGCTGTTGGTACAAACGGCGTGGTTCAGTGATTTCCATATGCGTCTCCCGGAGTGGAATGCGGACAAAGTTATCATACCACTTTGTTTATGGGTATGCCATTGTTCATATATAAATATATTGATTGAAATAATGTATTTAATTCATATTGTGAATATTTATAAATTCCTAAAAATTAAGTGTCACTATTGTTAAAATTACTATATTTCAGTAAGTTGATTCTTTGCTTTTAAATTTAATTTTAACTAAAAATGCTTTTTTATATTGACTTACAATAAATATACATTTCTAATGCGCTAACTTTTGGAAACAATATTGTAAAATCAAATCTATATGGTGGCGAAAATTAACCTCTTATCACGGCTTACGCCGCTTTTATTCGTGTTCGCTCCTTTTTTTGCGCAGTCAAATATGACGGTCTACCCTATGGCGGTTTCAATTAACAGTCAGGGAGAAGGAAGCGTTCGCGTAATATCGAAAACGAACGAAGTCCAATATATTAAAGCGACGGTATTTCGTATTGATAATCCTTCAACGCCTCAAGAGCAGGAAGTTGAAATAAAATCCGGGGATGCCACTCATCTGGTAGTGATGCCGCCTAAGTTCGCGCTGCCAGCGGGTAGCAGCAAAACCGTGCGCTTTGTCGCAATGGAACCAGAGCAAAAAGAGAAAAATTATCGCGTTAAATTTGAAGCGGTTCCCAGTATTGATGACGTTGCCACGGATAAAAAAAATCTCTCTATGCAGTTAACAGTTAATTTAATTTGGGGGATCGTTGTAAGCGTTCCCCCACAGAATCCTGTTATTGCTTTAAAAACGAATTCCAGTGGTGAGTTGCTTAATGAAGGGAATCAGCGTGTAAAAATTCTTACCATTGATTATTGTAATACCGGTTCCTGTAAGACACAGACGGTAAACAAAAATCTCTTTCCAGGACAAGTAAGAACATTAGACAGCATATCTGGCTACAATAAAATTGTGGTCAAATATAATAACTGGATCACTAAAGACAACGGTGAAGTTGAACTAGTAATTCATTAATGTGTTTTTTAAATAAAGGAATAGTAATGAAAAAGGTATTTGTAAAATCTCTCCTCGTTGCAGCAATGTTCTCTGTTGCCGGTTCAGCGTTAGCTGTACAGAAAGACATTACTGTAACAGCCAACGTTGATGCTGCTCTGGATATGACTCAGAGCGACAACACCGCGCTGCCGAAAGCAGTAGAGATGCAATATCTGCCAGGTCAGGGTCTGCAATCTTACCAATTGATGACCAAAATTTGGTCAAATGACACCACCAAAAACGTCAAAATGCAGTTAGTTTCTCCAGCTCAGCTGGTTCACAACCTGGACGCCAGCAAAATCGTTCCACTGACTGTAAGCTGGGGTGGTGACGAGATTAAAGCTGATGCGGCAACCACTTTTACCGCAACCAAAATCTTTGCTTCCGATGCGTTAACTAACGGCTCTCTGGCTAAAACCCTGATGTTTGCTCAGACTACCAAAGGTGTTCTGGATACCGGTATTTATCGTGGCGTAGTCAGCATTTATCTCTCCCAGGATATCTAATACCTCTTTTTTAGGTTGAGATTTACAATTGCACTATGAGGGAGGTAATTGCCTCCCTTATTTTGCTGAATAATTTTATTGCTTATGGATTACAGGTTTGCCATGGATAAAAAAAATATTGGCTCTTTTGATCCTGTCATGTCTTAGCCCGGCACGGGCGGCATTAACGAAAATCCCCGCCGGGTTTGAAGTCATTGCTCAAGGGCAACATGAATACATAGAGGTTTTCTTTGCAGGGAAAAGCCTTGGCAAATATTACGCGATGGTGAACCTTGATACTGTAACGTTTAATGAATCAGAGAGTTTATTTAATAAGCTCGAATTAGATACTGAAGACCGAAAAGTTGCAAATACGATAAAAGAAAAGCTATCACAACCGCTGGCACGCCACGGCGAATTAGCCTGTGCCTACATGCATACTAATAATGGCTGCGGTTATCTGAATACGGATTCGGTTGATATTATTTATAATGATGAAGAAGGTTCTGTTACTCTTTTTCTGAATCCACAATGGTTTTCTGCCGATTTTGGTAAATCACTTTATCTGACTCCCGATAAAAATGTGGTTAACGCATTTATCCATCAGCAGGATATCAACGTGTTGGCGCAGGACGATTACAAATCTTTATCCATTCAGGGTAATGGTGCGCTGGGAGTAACAGAAAATAGTTATATTGGTGGTCACTGGAATTTAAACGGTTATGACACCGATGATGGCAGCGATACTAACGTCGATGTCAGCGACCTCTATTACCGCTACGATTTCTTCCGTCGCTATTATGCCCAGGCTGGGCGAATGGATAGTCGTACCTTATTTAATGCACAGGGTGGCAGTTTTACTTTTAATTTTTTACCGCTCGGTGCAATTGACGGAATGCGCGTGGGTTCGACACTGAGTTATCTGAACCAGGCACAAAGTCAGCAGGGAACGCCTGTGATGTTGCTGCTGTCACGTAATGCTCGTGTCGATGCCTGGCGCAATGAACAACTGCTAGGTTCTTTCTACCTGAATAGCGGTACACAGTTTATTGATACCACTTCTTTCCCTTCTGGCAGCTACAACGTCGCGTTAAAAGTGTATGAAAATAACCAACTTACGCGTACCGAGATGGTGCCATTCACCAAAACAGGTGGTCTGACAGACGGGCAAATACAATGGTTTTTACAGGCAGGGCAGACGACCTCTGAATCATCAGATGACACCAGTGCTGTCTATCAACTGGGTTTACGGCTGCCATTGCATCCCCGTTATGAACTTTATGCAGGTCTGGCGAATGCAGATGACATAAATGCGTTTGAACTGGGGAATAACTGGAATACTGACTTTGGCGGAGCGGGAAATTTAAACGTCAGTGCGAGTGTGTTTCGTAATGATGATGGCGGCAAGGGCGATATGCAACAGGCTAACTGGAGCCTGGCAGGATGGCCGACGCTAGGGTTCTATCGTACTAATTCGGAAGGTGATTCCTGTTCAAGCAGCAGTAATGATAATTACAACGCGTTAAGCTGCTACGAAAGTATTTCCGCGACGATATCGCAAAATCTGTTTGGCTGGAACATGTTGCTGGGTTATAGCCGCACGCAAAACCATACTGACGATAACTTCCTCTGGGATAAACAGGAAAGCTTTGAAAATAATTACTTACGCCAAACTACGGCACAAAATACCTCGGAAACCGTACAACTAAGCGCCTCACGCGCTTTTGTCATGCGCGACTGGGTGCTGAGTACCTCGGTCGGTGTTTTCCACCGTAATGATGATGGCAATGATAACGATGATAACGGTGTCTATCTGACCTTATCGCTCTCTGATACGCCAGCCATGGACAGCAATAACAATAGTCATTCGACCAATGTGACCACCGATTATCGTCACAGCGATCAGGACGGTGACCAGACATCGTGGCAAGTATCGCATACTTTTTATAACGACAGTTTTAGCCATAAAGAGTTGGGAGTGGAAGTGGGTGGCCTTAACACCGACACCATTAACAGCGCGGTTCATGGGCGACTGGATGGTCAATACGGCAATCTCTACGGTACGGTTTCTGACAGTTACGACCGTAATGAGCGCGATCATCTCACCGCATTTACCGGAACGTACAGTTCAACGCTTGCGGTCAGCCGTTACGGCATCAATTTAGGTGCCAGCGGAACCGACGATTTACTGGGGGCGGTGCTGGTAGATGTCAAAGGTTTTGCCGAAGGTGACGAAGAGAGTCAGGAGATGCAACTGGAAGCTCGGGTGGCAGGAAGTCGCACAATGCAGCTTGGTGCCAATGACACTGCGCTTTTCCCTTATGGCAGTTTCCAGCCTGGTTTTGTGGACGTCAGCGACAGCAACCAGGGAAATCAGCAAGGGACAACCAACGTGATTAACGGTGCCGGGAATCGTGAGTTAATGCTATTGCCCGGTAAATTACGTTATCGCGAAGTATCAGCCAGCTTTAATTACAACTATATCGGTCGCTTATTACTCCCGGCATCGGTGAAAAAATTCCCGATTGTGGGTCTGAACAGCGCCATGCTGCTCCTGGCAGATGACGGTGGGTTTACCCTCGAAATTAATAGTCAGGAGAAAGAGCTTTATCTGCTTTCCGGCCATGAGTTTCTGAAATGCCCACTGAGCGTGCAGAAGAAACGCGCCAGCATTCGTTACAGCGGAGATGTCACATGTAGTGTGGTGACTTATTCACAATTACCGGAGTCGATTCAGGTTCAGGCACAGTTGAAACAGCCTAAATTACGTGGAAACGTTCAGACGGCGCAAAGGGAGGTTGCACCATGAGAAATCGATTGATTGCGGCGATATTGAGCTTGTTTGGCGCGCTTACTGGCGTTCAGGCAGCTCCTAACGTGACCAGTGAAATTACGTACGATTTGGCGTCTGGCAGAGCGGATTATTACTTCTGGGACAACGAAGAGCCGCCCGGAAAAAATATGTTCATGTGGTACGAATGTAATTATGCCAATCTTCAACAAACTTGTACTACCTCGGGTTCAATATCCATTGTACAAATTTATCTCACTGAACAGCGTAGCGGTATGCGCTGGCCGGTTAAACTTAAGGGTTTTCAAAAGGTTATCACCTCAGAAACGGGATCGGTAGGGTGCGGTGAAGCGGGTTATAACAGGCAACGCCCATTAAATGATAGTGGTGGGCGAACTTGCTATGACGAAAATGGGCCACACGACGCAGACAGAAAACAGCTAACCCTCTACCTTGAGCAGACAGAAATGAAGAAACTGCCAATTGGTGGTGTCTGGAAAGGACAGGTAAAACTGCATTTGAATAGTCCATCCCAGGACTATTTCGCGGATATTACCCTGAATACGCTTGACCCCAACCATATCGACGTGTTTTTCCCGGAGTTCGCCCACGCCACGCCTCGAGTACAGCTAGACTTGCACCCGACGGGCAGCGTTAATGGCAGCAACTATGCACAAGATCTGACGATGCTGGATATGTGTTTGTACGATGGCTTTAACGGTAATGCCATCAGCTATGAAATCCAGCTCAAAGATGAAGGTCGCCCGGCAGCAGGACGCAGGGATGGTTATTTCTCTATATATCGTCAGGGAGGAACAACCACTGACGACGCAGAACGGATCGACTATCGGGTAAAAATGTATAACCCGGAAACGGGCGGGCAAATAGATGTGCGCAACAATGAAAATATGGTCTGGAACAGCATCAACCTGAAGCGAGTACGCCCGGTGGTACTGCCAGGCATTCGTTATGCTGTGATGTGTGTCCCCACGCCGTTAACCCTGGCGGTCGATAAATTTAGTGTGATGGACAAACAGGCGGGGTACTACATGGGAAAATTGTCGGTAATCTTCACGCCTTCCTTGCCAACCATCAATTAACCTCGTAGGCCGGACAAACGCTTTTGTCTATATAAGCGACGAAGCCGCCTGATAAGGCGGCTTCGTCATTACAACTTACGCTAAACGTTAATGTTGCGGTGCGGGATCGTTATGTGATTCCTGCGCTACCTCAATTGCCGGTTTGTTCTGCAACACGGTCCAGATAACCAGCGCGCCTAACAGGTCGAACACCGCCAGTACTGCGAACAGCGGGCTGAAGCCGATGGTGTCAGCCAGTGCACCTACAACCAGCGCAAACAGCGTACTTGCCAGCCACGCAGACATCCCAGTCAGACCGTTTGCCGTTGCCACTTCGTTACGACCAAACACGTCAGAAGAGAGGGTAATCAGCGCGCCAGACAGTGCCTGGTGAGCAAAACCACCGATACACAGCAGCATAATCGCGACATACGGGTTGGTGAACAGACCGATCATACCTGGGCCAATCATCAGTACCGCACCCAGTGTTACCACCATCTTACGGGAAACAATCAGATTCACACCAAACCAACGCTGGAACAGTGGCGGCAGGTAACCACCGAGGATACAACCAAGGTCAGCAAACAGCATTGGCATCCAGGCGAACATCGCGATCTCTTTCAGGTTAAAGCCGTAAACTTTAAACATGAACAGCGGGATCCACGCGTTAAAAGTACCCCAGGCAGGTTCAGCCAGGAAGCGCGGTAATGCGATACCCCAGAACTGACGGTTACGCAGGATCTGACCAACGGACATTTTCTTCGCCGCGCCAACCTGGTGCTGGGCTTCCTGACCATTAATAATGTAGTCACGTTCTTCATCGGTCAGATGTTTCTGGTCGCGTGGATGTTTATAGAAAATCAGCCATGCCATCGCCCAGATAAAGCTCAACGCACCGGAGATAATAAATGCCATCTGCCAGCTGTGCATGACGATTGCCCATACCACCAGCGGCGGCGCAATCATCGCACCAATTGAGGAACCAACGTTAAAGTAACCTACTGCGATGGAGCGTTCTTTCGCCGGGAACCATTCGGAACTGGCTTTCAGACCTGCAGGGATCATCGCTGCTTCTGCCGCACCTACCGCACCACGGGCAATCGCCAGACCGCCCCAGCTACCAGCCAGTGCAGTTGCGCCACAGAATACCGCCCACAACACGGCAAACATTGCGTAACCGATTTTTGTCCCCAGAACATCCAGAACATAACCCGCTACAGGTTGCATGACCGTATATGCAGCAGAATAGGCTGCGATGATGTAGGAATACTGTTGGGTGGAGATGTTTAACTCTTCCATCAGAGTTGGTGCAGCTGCCGCCACAGTGTTACGCGTCAGGTAACCGAGCACGGTGCCGAGCGTCACCAATGCGATCATGTACCAACGTAACCCTTTAATTTTACGCATGTAAAACCTCATCGTTTTGTTATATCCGCAATAAGCGCGGTCATCATCCTGCCTGGGGCAGAGGATGTTAGTTACGACCGGATGACCGAAAAAAAAACCGGTACACCCCGAACGCTGCCATGAAAGTTTCGTGCTAATTCGGCTTCCGTACCGGTCAACCCAATCCATCTAACAAATGAATGAATCGGCAATTTGCATTCCGTCGACTTATGATTCGCGACGGCAGAAAGATAACTTGTCATACAACTTTAAAAGGTGAGAGCCATCACAAATGTGGGAATATTTGTAGGGGCATTACTGGATGAGAGTGAAGCCAGAACTGGCGCGGCTTGCAGAGGGATTTACCACTTTGAGAGTAATTTTTTTAACTACGTTTATTGATCTAACTCACGAAAATATCTTCGGGCTCTGGAAATTGGTGTGATAACTTTGTCAGCATCGCACCCTAAGCAAGCTAGCTCACTCGTTGAGAGGAAGACGATAATGACTCCGTTTATGACTGAAGATTTCCTGTTAGATACTGAATTTGCCCGCCGTCTGTATCACGACTACGCAAAAGACCAGCCGATTTTCGACTACCACTGCCATTTACCGCCGCAGCAAATCGCAGAAGACTATCGCTTTAAGAATCTGTATGACATCTGGCTGAAAGGCGACCACTACAAATGGCGTGCAATGCGTACCAATGGTGTTGCTGAGCGCCTGTGTACTGGTGATGCATCTGACCGTGAGAAGTTTGATGCCTGGGCGGCGACCGTTCCGCACACGATCGGTAACCCGTTATACCACTGGACGCACCTCGAACTGCGTCGTCCGTTTGGCATCACTGGCAAACTGCTGTCTCCGTCTACCGCGGATGAAATCTGGAACGAATGTAACGAACTGCTGGCGCAGGACAAATTCTCCGCGCGCGGCATCATGCAGCAGATGAACGTGAAAATGGTCGGCACCACCGACGACCCGATCGACTCTCTGGAGCATCACGCAGAGATCGCCAAAGACGGCTCTTTCACTATTAAAGTGCTGCCGAGCTGGCGTCCGGATAAAGCCTTCAACATTGAACAGGCGACCTTTAACGACTACATGGCGAAGCTGGGTGAAGTTTCCGATACCGACATTCGCCGCTTTGCAGACCTGCAAACTGCCCTGACCAAACGTCTGGATCACTTCGCGGCTCACGGCTGTAAAGTGTCTGACCACGCGCTGGACGTGGTGATGTTTGCCGAAGCGAACGAAGCGGAACTGGATAGCATTCTGGCGCGCCGTCTGGCTGGCGAAACCCTGAGTGAGCATGAAGTCGCACAGTTCAAAACTGCGGTGCTGGTATTCCTGGGCGCCGAATACGCACGTCGCGGCTGGGTACAGCAGTACCACATTGGCGCGCTGCGTAATAACAACCTGCGTCAGTTCAAACTGCTGGGGCCGGATGTCGGCTTTGACTCCATCAACGACCGTCCGATGGCGGAAGAACTGTCTAAGCTGCTGAGCAAACAGAACGAAGAAAACCTGCTACCGAAAACTATTCTCTACTGCCTGAACCCGCGCGATAACGAAGTGCTGGGCACCATGATCGGTAACTTCCAGGGCGAAGGTATGCCGGGCAAAATGCAGTTCGGTTCCGGCTGGTGGTTTAACGATCAGAAAGACGGTATGGAACGTCAGATGACCCAACTGGCGCAGCTCGGTCTGCTGAGCCGCTTTGTCGGTATGCTGACTGACAGCCGTAGCTTCCTGTCATACACCCGTCACGAATACTTCCGCCGCATTCTGTGCCAGATGATTGGCCGCTGGGTGGAAGCGGGCGAAGCACCGGCGGACATCAACCTGCTGGGCGAGATGGTGAAAAATATTTGCTTTAACAATGCGCGTGATTACTTCGCCATTGAACTGAACTAAGGTCTGGGGTTGATATGCAATACATCAAGATCCATGCGCTGGATAACGTCGCGGTTGCTTTAGCGGATTTGGCTGAAGGCACAGAAATCAGTGTCGATAACCAGACCGTAACGCTGCGCCAGGATGTTGCTCGTGGACATAAATTTGCGTTAACGGATATCGCAAAAGGGGCCAACGTCATCAAATATGGCCTGCCGATTGGTTATGCATTGGCGGATATTGCGGCGGGGGAACACGTTCACGCCCACAATACGCGCACGAATCTGAGCGATCTGGATCAGTATCGCTATCAACCTGATTTTCAGGATCTGCCTGCGCAAGCGGCAGATCGTGAAGTGCAGATCTATCGTCGCGCTAACGGTGATGTCGGGGTACGTAACGAGTTGTGGATCCTGCCGACCGTGGGCTGCGTTAACGGCATCGCGCGACAGATCCAGAACCGTTTTTTGAAAGAGACAAACAACGCTGAAGGTACCGACGGCGTGTTCCTCTTCAGCCACACCTACGGCTGCTCGCAGTTGGGCGACGATCACATTAATACCCGCACCATGCTGCAAAACATGGTGCGTCATCCGAACGCAGGCGCCGTGTTGGTCATTGGTCTGGGCTGTGAAAACAACCAGGTTGATGCTTTCCGTGAAACGCTGGGCGATATCGATCCTGAACGCGTCCATTTCATGATCTGCCAACAGCAGGATGATGAGATCGAAGCCGGGATCGAGCATTTGCATCAGCTGTATAACGTCATGCGCAACGATAAACGCGAGCCAGGCAAACTCAGCGAACTGAAGTTTGGTCTGGAGTGCGGTGGTTCTGACGGTCTTTCCGGTATTACTGCTAACCCAATGCTGGGGCGTTTCTCTGATTACGTCATCGCTAACGGCGGCACTACCGTGCTGACCGAAGTACCGGAAATGTTCGGCGCAGAGCAGTTACTGATGGACCATTGTCGCGATGAAGCGACGTTTGAAAAACTGGTCACTATGGTCAACGACTTCAAACAGTACTTTATTGCCCATGACCAGCCGATCTACGAAAACCCATCGCCGGGGAACAAAGCGGGTGGTATCACCACGCTGGAAGATAAATCTCTCGGCTGTACGCAGAAAGCGGGCTCCAGCCAGGTGGTAGACGTGCTGCGCTACGGCGAACGTTTGAAAACACCAGGGCTGAACCTGTTAAGTGCACCGGGTAACGATGCCGTAGCGACCAGCGCCCTGGCGGGTGCGGGCTGCCACATGGTGCTGTTTAGTACCGGTCGCGGCACGCCGTACGGCGGATTTGTACCGACGGTGAAAATCGCCACCAACAGCGAACTGGCAGCGAAGAAAAAACACTGGATCGACTTTGACGCGGGTCAGCTGATCCACGGTAAAGCGATGCCGCAGTTGCTGGAAGAATTTATCGATACCATCGTTGAGTTTGCCAACGGTAAGCAAACCTGTAACGAGCGTAACGACTTCCGCGAACTGGCGATCTTCAAAAGCGGCGTAACGCTATAAAGTCGAAATGAGTTGTTAATAAAAAACGGCGTTTCATAATGTGAAGCGCCGTTTGCTTTTCCATACCTGCTAAGGATTTATCATGACCGCGTATTGGCTGGCCCAGGGCGTGGGTGTCATCGCCTTTCTGATTGGTATTACAACATTCTTCAACCGCGATGAACGTCGCTTCAAAATTCAGCTTTCCATCTATAGCGTATTTATTGGCATACATTTTTTCCTGATGGGTGTCTTCCCGGCGGGGGCCAGCTCAATCCTCAATGCTATCCGTACGTTAATTACTCTGCGTACCCGTAGTTTATGGATAATGGCGATCTTCATCGTGCTGACGGGAGGAGTTGGTCTGGCGAAGTTCCATCATCCGATGGAGCTGCTGCCAGTCATTGGCACGATTGTCAGTACCTGGGCGCTATTTCGCTTTAAAGGACTGACCATGCGCTGCGTGATGTGGTTTTCTACTTGTTGCTGGTTAACTCACAACATTTGGGCCGGGTCGATTGGTGGCACGATGATTGAGGGTAGTTTTCTGCTAATGAATGGCCTGAACATCATTCGTTTCTGGCGTATGCAGAGAAGGGGAATTGATCCGTTTAAAGTGGAGAAAACCCCTTCCGCCGTAGACGAAAGGGGCTAAGTATTAGTTACGCAGGGCGCTATTTGCCAGACGTGCATCTTCCGCCTGGCACGCCGCTGCGGTGAACAGCACGTCAGTTGAAGAGTTCAGAGCGGTTTCGCAGGAGTCCTGCAATACGCCGATGATAAAGCCGACGGCAACCACCTGCATGGCGATATCGTTCGGAATACCGAACATATTACAGGCCAGCGGGATCAGCAGCAGAGAACCACCTGCCACGCCGGAAGCACCACAGGCGCACAGAGAAGCAACTACGCTCAACAGCAGCGCTGTGGGCAGATCCACCGGAATACCCAGCGTATTAACCGCAGCCAGCGTCAACACGGTAATGGTAATGGCTGCGCCTGCCATATTGATGGTGGCACCCAGCGGAATAGAAACGGAATAGGTATCGCGGTCCAGATTCAGCTTTTCACACAATGCCATGTTTACCGGAATATTCGCCGCCGAGCTACGGGTGAAAAAGGCGTATACACCACTTTCGCGCAGGCACAACAGTACCAGCGGGAACGGGTTACGACGAATTTTCCACCACACCAGCAATGGGTTGACCACCAGCGCCACCAGTAACATACAGCCAACCAGCACGACCAGCAGTTGCGCGTAGCCCCACAGGGTGGAGAAACCGGTGGTTGCCAGCGTTGAAGCTACCAGACCAAAAATACCGATTGGTGCGAAACGAATCACCAGTTTCACCATAAAGGTAACGGCATTCGACATATCGTTGACCAGGTTTTTGGTGGTTTCGTTACCGTGACGCAGAGCGAAACCAAGGCCAATGGCCCACACCAGAATCCCGATGTAGTTACCTTTCAGCAGGGCGTCGATGGGGTTGGAAACCATGCTCAACACCAGCCCTCGCATCACTTCCACAATGCCTGACGGCGGGGAAATATCGCCCGCGCTACTGGACAAATGCAGGGTCGAAGGGAAGGCGAAGCTGAAGACAACCGCAGCCAGCGCGGCAGAGAAAGTACCCAGCAGATAGAGGAACAAAATAGGGCGGATATTGGTTTTCTGCCCGTGCTGGTGGTTAGCGATGGAAGCCATTACCAGCATCAGCACCAGAATTGGCGCTACAGCTTTCAATGCACCAACGAACAAAGTGCCTAACAGACCGACAGCTTCAGCCGCCGGTTTTGAGATCCATGCCAGAAGAATCCCCAGAACAAGGCCGACCAGGATTTGTTTTACCAGGCTGCCGTGAGCCAGACGCCGGAATAGCCCCGGTGAATGTTGCGTAGTCATTTTTCGATCCTTTCATTGTGTTGTCGCACATCCCTGGTGCGTTCTGTCGACGCATCTTTCAGGATGTAACAAAGTGTTTGCAAGGTCGAGTATAAGGAAAGTTACAGCTTCGGGAAGCGAAAAATGCTGGATTTTAAAGAGAGGTCATATTTTGCAACTTAATGGTTACATTTATTTGACATAAACAGAAGGAAGGACTGGCTACTAAGGCTGATTAGATAACATATGGGCAAAACTATTTGGAATATGAGAACGGTTGCGCTCCTTTAATGTGCTATGCCATATAAAGTCACTGGCGCAGGGAGCGCGCAGGGGGCGGCCAATCGCCGCCGCCCCCTGCACCCGTGCGGTCTTTTTGTAAAGAGCTATAAGCCGATTACATAATTAATAGCTCACCTTTGTCTGGAATGAGTTATCTCTGGTAATGGCTTAATATACAGCGAATCATTCTCCCCGCTGCTTATCATGCCGATAATTCACCCACGCGTTGATAATAAATGTCATCACCAGAATGCCAAACACCACGCCCAGCGAAACGGCGATCGGAATATGGTAGAAGTCGACAATCAGCATCTTGATACCGATAAACACCAGAATCACCGCCAGGCCATATTTGAGCATCGAGAAACGCTCTGCTACGCCCGCCAGCAGGAAATACATCGCACGCAGGCCGAGGATCGCAAATAGGTTTGAGGTCAGCACAATAAACGGGTCGGTAGTCACGGCGAAGATAGCCGGAATGCTATCCACGGCGAAAATCACGTCGCTCAACTCCACCAGAATCAGCACCAGCATCAGCGGCGTGGCATACAACAAGCCATTCTTACGCACAAAGAAATGCTCGTTGTCGATGGTGTCGGTCATACGCAAATGACCGCGCAACCAGCGCACCAACGGCTTGTCGCCAATCCCTGATTCATCTTCATGGGCGAGCGCCATCTTCACGCCGGTAAACAGCAGGAAGGCGCCGAAGATATACAGGATCCAGTCGAACTGAGAAATCAGCCAACTACCGGTGAAGATCATGATGGTACGCAGAACAATCGCTCCGAGCACACCATACACAAGTACGCGACGTTGTAATGCCGCAGGAACAGAGAAATAGCTGAACAACATTAACCAGACGAAGACGTTATCGACCGCCAGCGATTTCTCAATCAGATAACCGGTGAGGAAGGCCAGTGCCTGCGGGTCCGCGACTTCGCGCCCCTGCGTCTGGACTAAATACCACCAGAAAGCGGCGTTAAACAGTAACGAAAGGGTCACCCACACCAGCGACCAGGCCGCAGCCTGTTTCATGGTCATGGCATGCGCGCCACGACGCCCCTGCAACAACAGGTCGATAGCCAGCATAATGGCGACAACAACAGCGAATCCGCCCCATAGCAACGGCGTGCCGACAGTATTCATAGAAGTTCCTTACACATAAAAAAACGGCCAACGTCGGAAGACGTCAGCCGCTGCTTTTTATGCATAGACCTCGCCTTCCGGCAAGGTCTCACTTACAACAAAAAAAGGAATACGTCTGCGTATTCCTTTCAGATTGGTGACAAAGTGCCTGCGTTTATGCCGGATGCGGCGTGAACGCCTTATCCGGCCTACAAAATCATGCGAATTCAAAAGATTGCAGGAACTATGTAGGCCTGATAAGCGTAGCGCATCAGGCAATTTTGCGTTTGTCATCAGTCTCAAAGGAATACGTCTGCGTATACCTTTCGGGTTGCCCGGTGACCGGATGTGGTTTTTCACACATCGTAATGACGATCGACCGGCAATGAAGTTACTCCCCTTTGCAGGTAACAAAGTATGACAGACCATTCATCCAGTCAATGGTCTGTTACATGCCTTTTACACTGCTTTACGGTAACCATTATTGCTTTACGCTATCTGCCGGAAAAATCACTCCGGTCTGGCGGCGGATCTCGGTCAGCAGTTTGGCGGTGATGCGACTAACCGCCAGCCCCGGATGATTAATCAGATGCTCATCCACCAGTTCAGCAAACAGCTCTGCTTCGTAGAGCATGGTATTAATATGCTGTGGCTGAGTGAGATCCTGCATCTGGCTGCCGCGCGGCACAAAGCAGACTTTCTGGCATTCAGAGAGTTTTTCAATCACCAGCGATCCTGCTTCGCCCTGAATCTCGCTCGCCAGGACAGAATCACTGACTTTTGAGTGCTGCAATGTAACGCTGAAATCACCGTAATCCATCACCACCACGCCGTGGGCATCCACGCCGCTTGCCAGCAAACTGGCGGTTGCCTGCACGCTTTTCGGTTCACCGAATAATGCCACCGCCGACGCCAGGCAGTAAAAGCCGATATCCATAATCGAACCGTTAGAGAACGCCGGATTGAAGGTGTTGGGATTCTCACCATCCAGATAGCGTTGATAACGCGAGGAATACTGGCAGTAGTTGAAAAAGACTTTCCGCAGTTTGCCGACTTTTGGCAGCGCCTGGCGTAACAGATGAAAGTTAGGCAGGCAGGCCGTTTTAAATGCTTCAAACAGCACCACCTGATTTTCCCGCGCACAGGCAATGGCCGCATCCACTTCCGCCAAATTCGACGCCAGTGGTTTCTCGCAAATCACATGGATTTTGTGGCTCAGAAAAAGCTGCGTCTGGGAAAAGTGCAGGGCATTCGGGCTGGCAATATACACCGCGTCAATGGCATCGCTTTCCGCCATCGCTTCCAGCGACGTAAACAGATGCTCGACAGAAAACTCATTGGCGAAGTGCTGGGCCTGTTCAAGGCTGCGGGAATAGACGGCGGTTAACTTATATTTACCGCTCTCATGTGCGGCCTCCACGAACTGGTGAGTGATCCAGTTCGTACCAATCACAGCGAAACGTATCATAACGCGTGGATACTCCATAAAGGGATTCTGCCGTCAATGTAGCACGCCTTTTTCATCTTCGACGTGCGCGGATACGCATTATTTCTGCGCCGGACAACCATGCTCACTGAACGGACCAATCATGACCGACGGCCCGAGATATTTTGGCTGACGATGGAGGATTTTTGCGTCTACCACCGCTCTAACCCTGGCGAGTTTCTCCCGCAGCTGAGTATACAAACCATGCTTCATATTCAGGTCTGGCGCGTTAAACCCGATAGCATCGATGCCGTACTGTTTTGCCAGCCAGATGGCGCGTTGGTTATGAAATTCCTGCGAGATAATGGTGATATGGTTTTCCCCAAAAACTTTATTGGCACGTACCACTGAATCAAGCGTTGAGAATCCGGCATAGTCACAGAAGATCACTTTTGCCGGTACGCCCTTAGCGATCAAAGCCTGCTGCATGCCTGACGCTTCATCGTAATTTTTACGTCCGTTGTCGCCACTGACCAGCAACCATTTCACTTTTCCTGCGTGGTACAACTCTGCGGCGGTATCAATACGTCGGGTAAAGTAGCGATTACCTGGCCTTGCTCCCAACAATAAACCCACGTTACGTGCCGGAATAGCGTTGATGTCACTCCAGGTGAGTTGTTGGCTGGCGTTGACCATTGCCCGATCGGCGATAAAAATCGTCGCGCCTGCCACAATCAACAGAAAACAGGCAATTTTTGGAGTCCGGCGAGAAAAACAAATGCGGCGAAGAAGGCGGGCAAATGCGCGCAGCATGGTCGTTATCCTTAACGATAGAGGGGAGGTCGATTTTAGGCGCTAAAGGAGGAAAAGATAGCGCCTGAGATCATTTTCAGATTTTGTCCTGCTCAAGCGTAAGCTGCGTCAGCCACAGGCGAGTGTCGAACTCAAGCTGGTGGTACTGCGGTTCCATATGGCAGCACAACTGGTAGAACGCTTTGTTATGTTCTTTCTCTTTCAGATGCGCCAGCTCGTGCACCACAATCATGCGCAAAAACGGTTCTGGTGCGTTGCGAAACACGGTGGCGACGCGGATCTCCGCCTTCGCTTTCAGCTTGCCGCCCTGCACACGTGAAACAGCGGTATGTAACCCGAGCGCGTTTTTCAGCACGTGGATCTTATTGTCATACATCACTTTATTGATCGGCG
Source organism: Escherichia sp. E4702 (assembly GCF_963883545.1). Classification (NCBI taxonomy): domain Bacteria; kingdom Pseudomonadati; phylum Pseudomonadota; class Gammaproteobacteria; order Enterobacterales; family Enterobacteriaceae; genus Escherichia; species Escherichia sp. E4702. Next base: position 61,181 of record NZ_CAWORF010000002.1, read on the forward strand.
GGGCATTGCGCAGAAACTGATTTTTCAGATCCTGAGTATATTGCCAGAGGGCTTTATCGGTGGCGTAGTTGTGCGTTCCCGGATAGCGTTTTGCCAGCACATCGCCCAGACGCTGTTCATTAATCAGCGTGCGCACCTGGGAAAGTAGCTGCTCGGGATAACCCTGAAGATAAGTAAGATTGCTCATAACCGCCCACGAAAAAGAGAAAAAGGGTATACTCACGCACCCTTTTCAGGGGCAACGTCGAAATTTTATCATTCAGGAGGGCCGATGAGCCACTTAGACAACGGTTTCCGTTCACTGACACTACAACGTTTTCCGGCGACGGATGACGTTAACCCGCTACAGGCGTGGGAAGCGGCGGATGAATATTTGCTGCAACAGTTGGACGATACAGAAATCCGCGGCCCGGTGTTAATCCTGAATGATGCTTTTGGCGCGTTAAGCTGTGCGCTGGCGGAACATAAGCCGTACAGCATCGGCGACTCATACATCAGCGAACTGGCGACACGCGAGAATTTACGCCTCAACGGGATTGATGAGTCGAGCGTGAAGTTCCTCGACAGCACCGCCGACTACCCGCAACAGCCGGGCGTAGTGCTGATTAAAGTACCGAAAACACTGGCATTGCTGGAACAGCAACTGCGTGCGCTGCGCAAAGTGGTCACGCCGGAAACACGCATTATTGCTGGTGCCAAAGCCCGTGACATTCACACTTCCACGCTGGAACTGTTCGAAAAAGTGCTCGGCCCGACCACCACCACGCTGGCATGGAAAAAAGCGCGCCTGATTAATTGCACTTTCAACGAGCCGACGCTGGCCGATGCGCCGGAGACCGTTAGCTGGAAGCTGGAAGGTACTGACTGGACTATCCACAACCATGCGAATGTCTTCTCCCGCACCGGGCTTGATATCGGCGCGCGCTTCTTTATGCAACATCTGCCGGAGAATCTCGAAGGTGAGATTGTCGATCTCGGCTGTGGTAACGGCGTCATTGGCCTGACATTGCTCGATAAAAACCCGCAGGCGAAAGTGGTGTTTGTCGATGAATCACCGATGGCGGTTGCTTCCAGCCGTTTGAACGTTGAAACCAACATGCCTGAGGCGTTGGAGCGCTGCGAGTTTATGATCAACAACGCGCTCTCCGGCGTGGAGCCTTTTCGCTTTAATGCTGTGCTCTGCAACCCGCCGTTTCATCAGCAACATGCGCTGACCGATAACGTCGCCTGGGAGATGTTCCACCACGCCCGCCGCTGCCTGAAAATCAACGGCGAGCTGTATATCGTTGCCAACCGTCACCTGGATTACTTCCACAAACTGAAGAAAATTTTCGGCAACTGCACCACTATTGCGACGAATAATAAATTTGTGGTGCTGAAGGCGGTGAAGCTGGGGCGTCGTCGGTAAGATTGGGAGTTACCTGCCGGATGCGGCGTAAACGCCTTATCCGGCCTACGTTCAGCACGTTACCCCCAGGCCGGATAAGACGCGGCAAGCGTCGCATCCGGCAATGTCTGCCCAGTTCTGGAATCACGCTTCCATAAAACAAAAATCCCAGTCACCATCCTCCGCATTCTCTTGTTTCGCGTTGTTCAACGTTTATTCTTCCGTCAAGCAGATAAATTCATCCGTTGCCAATCTGTCAACGGATGTTATCATATTGCCAATTTGTCAACGGACGTGATGAAGAATGCACCTGATAACTCAAAAAGCATTGAAAGATGCTGCGGAAAAATACCCGCAACATAAAACGGAGTTGGTGGCTCTGGGGAACACGATTGCTAAGGGATATTTCAAAAAACCTGAGTCATTAAAAGCAGTATTCCCATCTCTGGATAACTTCAAATATCTGGATAAGCATTATGTTTTCAATGTCGGGGGCAATGAATTACGTGTTGTAGCAATGGTCTTTTTTGAATCGCAAAAGTGCTACATACGTGAAGTTATGACGCATAAAGAATACGATTTCTTTACCGCCGTTCATCGTACTAAGGGGAAAAAATGATTGCGATTGCCGACATCTTGCAAGCAGGAGAAAAGCTAACTGCTGTGGCACCTTTTCTGGCGGGTATCCAGAACGAAGAACAATACGCCCAGGCGCTGGAACTGGTCGATCATCTGCTGCTCAACGATCCTGAAAACCCCTTGCTGGATCTGGTGTGTGCCAAAATAACCGCGTGGGAAGAATCAGCGCCCGAATTTGCTGAATTTAATGCGATGGCTCAAGCCATGCCTGGCGGTGTTGCTGTGATTCGTACACTGATGGATCAATACGGTTTAACCCTTTCTGATCTGCCGGAAATTGGCAGTAAATCGATGGTGTCACGCGTTTTGAACGGGAAGAGAAAATTAACGCTGGAACACGCTAAAAAACTGGCAGCGCGATTCGGCATTTCCCCTGCATTGTTTATTGATTAACGCGGCCTGCCGGATGCGTCGCATCCGGCACTTCAATGCACGATTTAAATCTCCAGCGCCAGCCGTGTTCCCTGGGCAATTGCCGTCGTGCGTCCAGCTCCATAGCCACGTCGCAGCCGCCGATCAAATGCACGGTTTTTCCTGCATCGATTAAGGGTTGTGCCAGCGTGCGGTTTGGTTCTTGTCCCGCGCAGATCACTACATGATCTACCGCCAAAATTTGCGGTTCGCCGTTGATCACCACATGCAGCCCGTCATCGTCGATCTTCTGGTAGCTTACGCCTGGGATCATTTTCACGCCGCGCGAGAGCAGGGTGGTGCGATGGATCCAGCCGGTGGTTTTGCCTAACCCCTGTCCCGGTTTGCTGGCTTTGCGCTGGAGCATCACAATCTGCCGTGGGCTACGCGGGATCTGCATTCCCTGCGGGCTTAAGCCACCAGCCTGTTGTAGGCCGCTGTCGATCCCCCATTCATTACAGAACCCGGCGATATTCTGGCTGGTGGATTCGCCCGGCTGACTTAAATACATCGCCGTGTCAAAGCCAATCCCACCACAACCGATGATGGCAACTTTGTTGCCCACCGGCGCTTTGTCGCGCAGGACATCGAGATAACTCAACACCTTCGGGTGATCGATCCCGTCAATGGGCGGAATGCGCGGCACGATCCCGCTGGCGAGGATCGTTTCATCGAACACCTGTAACTGATCCGCCGTCACGCTGTGATTGAGTTTTAGCGTCACGCCCGTCACTTCGATCATCCGGCGGTAGTAGCGCAGCGTTTCGTAAAACTCCTCTTTGCCGGGGATCTGTTTGGCGATATTAAACTGCCCGCCGATCTCGCTGTGCGCATCAAACAATGTTACCTGATGTCCACGCGCCGCCGCGTTAATGGCAAACGCCAGCCCAGCTGGTCCCGCACCGACCACCGCCAGATTTTTTTTCTGCATGGCGGGAAGGATCGGCATTTTGGTTTCATGGCAGGCGCGAGGATTTACCAGGCACGAGGTGACTTTGCCCACGAAGATCTGATCGAGACAGGCCTGGTTGCAGCCAATGCAGGTGTTGATCTCATCGGCTCGCCCCGATTGCGCTTTTGACAGCAGCTCGGCATCAGCAAGGAACGGTCGCGCCATCGACACCATATCTGCATCACCGCGTGAGAGAATATCGTCGGCAACCTGCGGATCGTTAATCCGGTTGGTGGTTACCAGCGGCAGCGAGACGTGGCCTTTCAGTTTGCGCGTGACCCAGCTAAATGCGCCGCGCGGCACGGGCGTGGCGATGGTCGGAATCCGCGCTTCATGCCAGCCAATGCCGGTGTTGATAATGGTCGCGCCCGCCGCTTCAATGGCCTGTGCCAGCTCTACCGTTTCTGCAAAAGTCCCACCGCCTTCGACCAGGTCGAGCATCGACAGCCGGTAGATAATAATGAAGTCGTTGCCAACGCGTTCGCGCACCGCACGCACTACTTCTACGGCAAATCGCATCCGGTTGCGGTAATCGCCGCCCCACTGGTCGCTACGCTGATTGGTGCGCAGTGTCAGAAATTCGTTGATCAAATAGCCTTCGGAACCCATCACTTCTACGCCATCGTATCCGGCCTCCCGCGCCAGTTGCGCGCAGCGGGCGAAATCGTCGATCAGTTGCAGGATCTCTTCATGGGTGAGTTCATGAGGAACGAAACGGTTGATGGGGGCCTGCAACGCGGAGGGCGCTACCAGATGCGGCTGGTAGCTGTAGCGTCCGGTATGCAAAATTTGTAGGGCGATTTTGCCGCCTTCCTGATGTACGGCTTCGGTAATGGTGCGATGGTGTGGGATCTGGCTGGCGTCGTTGAGCATTGCGCCACCTTCCATGCCAACGCCTGTTAAATCAGGTGCGATACCGCCGCTGACAATCAACGCCACGCCGTGGCGGGCGCGTTCGGCATAAAACGCCGCCAGCCGCTCGGCACCGTCCGGGTATTCCTCCAGCCCGGTGTGCATTGAGCCCATCAGCACTCGGTTTTTTAACGTGGTAAAACCTAAATCAAGCGGGGCGAACAGCGACGGGTAGCTCATAAAATTGTCCAGTATGTAAAATAATTGTTATGTGGTCGGATGAGTTCTAATTTAGCCGTCGTCGGGGAAAAGGGAAAAGGGGAATGCGGGGTTTGTGATGGGATTCAAAAAGAATACGCCCGGTGGTAACGCCGGATGCGACGCTTGCCGCGTTTTATCCGGCCTACGGGATTGCACATGTAGGGCGAATAAGGCGTTTACGCCGCATCCGCCAGCCGTTGCAAATTACTGCTTACGGAAAAAATCGTTATACAACATATACAAATGCGCGGCACTCCAGGAGAAATTTGGTGCGCCTTGCTGCGCGCCAGTGAGCGGGTTGTAATTTTCCTGAATCGGACCGTCGGCGGTTAATCCTTTGGCGTGCTGGAAGAACGTATCCGCCAGCTTCAGGGCATCATCGCGATAACCGTAACGCTCCATCCCTTTCAGACCAAACCAGAACTGATCCACCCATACGCGCCCGCGCCAGTAGATATCCGCGCCAAAGGCCGGGTTGGTTAACGCCGCCGTTCCCAGCGGAACAAAGGTGTTGAACTCTTTAGGATCGAGCATCACCTTCACCACTGCGTCGGCGTTGGCCTGCGTTGCCGCACCGTTAAACAGCGGTGACCAGCCTTCCGGCCCTTTACCGCGTTCGACAATCGGTTTGCCCGCGCAGCCGTTCGCCAGCGGTTTATCTTCAATACGCACGTCATAGTAGAACTGCGTAGCCGGGTCGAACATACAGGTGTTGATGTAGTCTGCGAGCTGCTGTGCCAGCTGGCGATAGCGCTTAGCCTCTTCCGGTTTACCGAGAATCGTCGCCATCTCCGCCAGATAATGGTTATCGCTGTACATATAGCTGGCCTGATCCACCGACTCCTGCAATAGCGAGTACCCCAGCAACGTTCCGTCTTGACTGCGGTTTTCGGCGAATTTCACCGTCCAGTCGCTACGTTTGCCGCCGCTTGCAACATATTTATCCAGCTGTTCTTTGTCGATAAACCCAAAGACGGCGGCGTCATCACGACCTGATTCCCACGATGCAGCAACCTGTGCCGGAATTTCCAGACTGTCGTACTGGCCTTTCTCCACCACGCGGGCGTAGTTGTTCAGCCCAGACTGCGTCTCTTCTTTGTCACCTTTTTTCACCGTAAACAGCATCTCGCCGTTCTCAGTGTTGTGGGCTTTGTCGCGGGTCGCGCCATATTCCGGCACGCCGTTGCCGTTATGATCGCGGTTACGTAACCACCAGTCGTGATAGGCCACCAGTTTCGGGTACATCTCTGCCAGCCAGGTTTTATCCTGGGTGACGTTATACACTTCCATCACCGACCAGGCGGCAAGGCTGGGTTTGGTATTGCGTTCGTTCCAGTTGCCGCCATCGCCACCACGCTCGGGGCTAAGGTTCCACGCTATCAGGTCGGGGACATAGCCCACATCCTGCGGACGCACGCGGTCGCCTGGCTGGATCTGCCAGGAGAAGACCGCGCGGATATTCTCTTTGGCGATGTCCGGATTGAAATGCGCCATCGCAAACGCCTGCTTCCAGGTATCCCACGGCCAGGTCTGATTGCCGGAGAACCAGCGCCCGGTCACCGACGGCGTGACGGTGTTATATTTCACCGCCCCGCCAGGCGAGCGCCAGTTACCGTTGAGCGTTTCGATCGCTTTCACCGCGACGCGCGCCTGTTCCGGCGTCGCATCCGGATTGGTTAACCCTTTCTTCAGATACTCTTCCCAGCGTTGCTGCGAGGCGGTGAGATAAAACGCCGGACGCGCCAGAATATCGCGGATCTGCATTTGCTCTTTGCTAACTTCCTGAGAGGTCAGCAGATGGGAATAGGTGGTATAGAGCGTCGTCGAACCGTTGATATGTGCCTTACTGGTAAAGCGATTACCGTTGATTTCAGTCTGCACCGGCAGGGATTTATGCACCTGATATTCTGATTCGCCGGAGGTCAGCAGATCCCAGGTGGCGCGCACTTTGCCAAAGGTGACTTTCAGGCCATCACGGGTGGCGCTGATTTTGCGCTGATAGTCAGGGTACTCGCCAGCAATGGTTTTATCGGAAAGCGGTTTCCCTTCTTTCGCTTCCAGTTTTTCCAGCAGTTCGCCGTCCCACACCAGATCCAGCGGTTTATTGCTGATGATTTTAGTTTCCAGTAGTGACGTGCGCGGCGTGGCGAAGCGCAGAGTCATTTCGACCTGCACATCTTTTGCTGTCAGTTTTTGCACCAGCGCGCCGGGAATACTGTATGCCTCCAGCGTGAAGTTGACTTTCTTGCCGTCCTGCCAGACGGTCAGGCGGTCGAAATTGCTGGCCATAAAGTTGATGTACTCTTCCGTCAGCAGCGCTACGCCCGGAAAACCGCCCATGGTATTCGGGCCGTCTGGCAACAGATGACCATGCCAGGCACCGAGATCAAAAAACGGATTAAAACGCTGGTGGTCGTCGTAATCGTAATCCTTCATGTACTGCGGCGCGCCAGTACGGTTAATCACGTTTTTATAATTGTCGGCGTTAGCAGCATGGGCGGAAAAGCTCATCAGCAGAGCACAGGTTACTGGCGTCAAAATAGTTTTGATTTTCATGAAATTACAGTCCTTATTACCAGTAAAAATATTGCATCAGGAAGATTTGGTCGCTGGGATCGTGAGAGGCATTTTTCATGTAGAAGCGGCTATCAAAAGCCGTTGCGAAACGTCCGCCGCCGTATTCGTACCAGATACCAAACTGCATGAAAGAGGTGGTTTCATCGTCAGCGTGGTCAGGGCGATGTTTGGCGTAGGTGTAAGCGGTGGAGAGATAAACGCCCTTTAACGCTTCATACATGGCGCTCACCATCATCCCACTTTCACTTCCCGGTACGTCCAGCCCGTCGGCGCGTCCGGTATGGTGCCAGGCGCGAGCGGCAAAGTTAGGGGTCAGCAGGCCCGTGAGATAGAGTTGGCCTGTGCCGTCGGTGATTTCCAGACCGTTCATCCAGGTGATGCCTTCGGCAAGGTCATACTGGATGTAACCGTTCATCATTGCCGGATAGGTGTATTTGTCGTCGTAGCGATCGTACTTGCCGAAATGTAGCCAGGCATTGCTTTCGTCATGATGTCCGGCAGGTGTGACGGTGACGCTATAACGAAAGTTGCCGCTTAAGTTCTGTACCTTCAGCGCGGTCATAATGTCGCGGGTATTGGGAATGACGTAGCCCAAATCGGGTGTGAAGTCGCCCCACCATTGCAGGTCATCCAGCGAGGAATCCTGACGCAGACTGAGCATGATTTCGGTGCCATCGTGGGTACGATAACCGCCATAGAAACGGTTAATCCCACCTTCGAAACCGCCCCAGCTATGGTCAGGCACCCAGGCATTGCCGTCGTGGTCGGCCTGCACTGTCCAGCCTTCGCCATAAATCAGGCCGAACCAGGAGCCGTACTTCATCTCCAGGCCACCTTCAATATAGGTGCCGTCGCTGTATTTATGTTTATTCTCACCCTCTAAATCCATATATCCACCAACCCCTAATTCGCCGTAAAAACGAAATGAAGGAGAGGATGTCGAGGTAATTGCGGGTGTTTTTGTGTCGTCATGTTCTGCCGGACGTACTTCTTCGCCCATTGCAGACAAGGCGTAGCAAAACGGCAGGGCAAGTAATGCTCTGCAAGGCGTACTTATAAATTTCATAATATTAATCCATGAGCTAAAGAGAAAAGTACAGCCTTTTATCGTTGTAATTATAAAAATATAAAGGCAGAAACTACTTTCCCTCTCCCCATCCAGGAAGAGGGAAAATGCCTGCTCATTTTTTATTAGTCTGCTTAATCAACATTGCTGGCTGGCGTCGCTTCAATATGACGCTCTTCAGCAGTTAATCCCTTTATATATTTACTGTATTTCCACCACGCAAAGCCGAGGAAGATAACAATACCGCCGACGTTATAAAAAATGATGGTCAGAATATTCGCGCCAGTCGGGAATGTCGAAGCGACAAACCCTACGGCAAATATCGCAATCAGCATTGAAACAATGATAATACCGGTGCGGCGGGAGCCCATACGGAAATCGCGTGGCAGGTGATCTAATTTGGCGCGTAAATTCAGATACGCCAGCATGATGAATAACGGCGGAAGCATGGACGCTGCGGCAGTCATATTAATAATGGTATTCATCAGATCCTGCACGGTATTGGAACCGAGCATCGGGATAATCATCAGCGGGATGACGATCAGGAACTGGATCCACGCCGCGCGCGCCGGAACGCCGTTTTCGTTAAGTTCGACGGTTTTCTTACCAAAGATGCCTTCCGGGATTTCGGAGAAGAAAATTTTCACCGGTGTTGCGGTCCACATCAGCAGGGAGCCGAACATCGCGGTAAAGGACACCAGACCGACAAAGCGATTCATCAGCGCTTCCGGCAGACCAAAATACGCCGCCATGCCGTGGAATACCTGCACCGATCCACCGGTAAATTTCAACTCTTTGCTGCTGACGAAGACGTTAATCAGCACTGAGGAGACGGAATACAGTACGCCGATAAAAATCCCGGCGAGGATGATCACTTTTACGAACGATTTCGAACCGCCTTTGACGTCGTTAACGTACACCGCGACGGACTCCGCGCCACCTGCGGCCATAAAGATCCAGGTGGTAACGCCGAGGAACGCCCAGTTGAAGTTCGGGATCATCGCGTCAACGGTGATCGGATCGGCAGGCTGTACGCCGCCAACCAGCGCCGTACCTGCCAGTAAAATGTAGGAGAGCGTTAACAGCAGCATCAGTGTTGAGGTGACGGAGGTGATTGGCCCCAGCATTTTCGCCCCGTTGGTAGAAACCCAGGTGGAGAAGGCGAACAGCACCATACTAATAATAGTGGTGGCAATCGGCGTCATAATATATTCGTAGCCGAGGAAGGCATACGAAGCATAAGCAATAACGCGCGGCAACAGCGAGGTGAAAAAGAACAGGTTTACGAACCAGTAGGTATAGGCAGTAATAAATGCCCAACGTCCGCCCAGCGAACTTTTTACCCACGCGTAGACACCAGCTTCTGAGTTTTTATTTAACGAAACAAATTCTGCGATGATCAGACAGAAGGGAATAAAATAAAAAATCGTCGCGAGGAAAAACATCGGTGCCGAGGCCAGTCCAAGCTCAATATTATTATTGATAACGTTGTTAAAGCTGTAAACGGCGGCAAAAGTCAGCGAGAGCAAGCCGAATTTACCGATTGTATTACGTTTGGTATCAGACATAACACATCTCCGAAAATGAGTAGGGTAGCGGTGGCGGCAAACTCCTTTTGCCGCCGTAGTTGTTATTTGTTATGGAAATAACCATCTTCGATGGTGACTTTGAGAACCACTTTTTTGACCGCGTTATTGCAGATAAACCGATACGCTTCATGGATATCGCAAATAACGATTTGCCCTTCGTGGACCTCTACGGTTTCTCCGCAGCCTTTTAAATATTCACGGTCAGTTTCATCACGATAATATTCCACGACCTGTAATGTCTCTTTCGGCGCATATTCAATTTTTTGCTGCCCTTGCAGGTAGTAATGCACTTCAAAATAGCGTCGATGCCCGGTAAATAACGCATCGGTCGCGGAGTCTGTCTCCACGCGGTAAGTCAATGAGTCACCGATGGAGTGGGCGACGCCAGGCTGAATGTTGTCGATATTTTCAATCGCTTCAACGCAGCGTTGCCACTTCTTGCCAGAGGCGTAAATCTGGCGGAACTGTTCTAAGTTATCGATGATCCTCATTGCTTATTCTCGCTGTGCAAATTCGTGGAAAAGAACCCTGCGCCGAACTCATACGACGCCAGGCTTTGCGCGGTAGCTTCTCCGCCAGAAACCGGCAGCAACGTAAATCCGTAGCTGAAGTCACGGAACCAGACGCGCCAGGAGTCCAGCACCTCGCTGCCCCAGGAGTTGGAGCCGAGGCCAAGCAGCTGGTGGTCGAGATTCAGGGTGATGTCATCACTGCGCTGCAGCTCGTTACAGTGCTGGGCAGCGTGGATATTTTCCTGGGTATAGTGCCAGGCGCTGAAGTTAATTGGGCGCTGCGGAACCACCAGCAGACCGTTGCCGTGGCGGTTAGTCAGTGCCGTCCAGCGGACATGCTGACGGTTGCCGTTGTTCTGCGGGAAGGGATAGTTCTCGAACATGGCATCGACGGTGCTGCGCCAGATATCGATGATGTTAGCCTGCTGGCTGTCGGCGTAGTTTTCGCCCGGTCCACGACCGTAATACGCCACCTGATCGTATTCGCCGTTAATCCCCATGGTGAAACCGATGCACGGAATGATGTGCGGATAGTCGCCGTAACGCTCGCCGGAAAGCGCCACGTTAACCTGGCCATCGGCAGCGATGCGCCAGATGTAGGTGCAGCGCATCCCGAAGTCAAACACCGGCGGGGCTATAACCGTGCGGCTGATGATCAACACTTCACCATCGCTCTGTTCTACGGCAAAGTCGCGCAGATGTTCCTGCATGATCTGCAAATGATTCGGCTGCCACAGCCCTTCGTACTCCTGCTTGTGGTTGTCGATCATTGGCTTGAAGAAGTTGATCTTTGGCTCGCGGGTCAGCAGCGACTCGCCATTCACCTGCCAGGATGTCGGTTTGCCACTCATTTTTGAGAAGGTGATCGCGAAGTTGTAGCCGCGAACGGTGCAGCTCAAACGATCGTCTTCCAGCGTCAGCGGACGCGCATTATTTGGCGCGAAAGGCACTGGCTGTGCGGTGTTTTCCTTCAGCGGGAACTGATAAGTGGCGATAGGGTGTCCGGCTTCGCTGTAGCGGGTGCGGGAATCTTTGGTCACCGTAATGTTGAGGAACGCTTCGCGGGCGTCCAGCTTCGGCAGTGTGATCTGTAAGGGGGCTTCGCTGTTCGGTGCAACGTCGCGCAATTTAATCTGCTGCGTCGCGAGCGTTTCACCTTCGGCGCGCACCTCTGCGTGCAGAGTGTAGTCATCAAGCGTGGTAAACCACAGTTTATTTTCGACTTTCAGCTCGCCGCGAGTCAGATCCAGCGCGTGGATTTTTACCGGCGCGATAACCTGTTTGTACTCTTTCAGGCCCGGTCCCGGCGTCTGATCGGAATAGATCAAACCATCAAGACAGAAGTTATAGTTGTTGGGATAGTCGCCGTAGTCGCCGCCGAATTTATACCAGACATTGCCGTGGTCATCCTGCGCCTGGATCCCGTGGTCGCACCACTCCCAGACATAATGTCCCTGAATGCAATCGTGCTTATAGAAGACGTTCTGGTACTCCGTCAGCCCGCCCGGTCCATTCCCCATCGCATGAGCATATTCACAGATGATGCGCGGCTTCGGATGCGGGTATTCACCAAACTCATTCATCAGCGGCACGCGGGTGTACATGGTGGAAATAATATCGACCACTTCAGCATCGCGATCTTCTTCGTAATGCACCAGTCGCGTGTCATCCAGCGCCTTCGCCGCGTGGTACATCGCGCGGATGTTACAGCCATAGCCGGACTCGTTGCCCAGCGACCAGATGATGATCGACGGATGGTTTTTCTGCGCGTGAATATGGCGAACAATGCGCTCGACGTAGACTTTTTCCCACTGCGGATCGTCGGTAATGCGGCTGATATCGCCGACGTTAGCAAAGCCGTGCGATTCGACGTCGGTTTCCGCCATCACAAACAGGCCATAGATATCACACAGTTCGTAAAAACGCGGATCGTTCGGGTAGTGAGCGGTACGCACGGAGTTGATGTTGTGCTGCTTCATCAACTGGAGATCTTTTTCTACGCGATCCATTCCAACGGCGCGGCCTTTGCGATGATCGTTGTCGTGGCGGTTGACGCCGTGCAGCATCACATAACGGTTATTGATCCAGAACAGACCGTCGCGCACTTTGATATCACGGAAGCCAACGCGTTGTGGCACCACTTCCAGAACGTTGCCGTCGGCGTCTTTCAGCGTCATGACCAGATGGTAAAGATAAGGGGATTCTGCCGACCATTGCTGCGGCTGTTCGACAGTAAAAGCAAAGCTGGCGCTGGTCAGCTTTTCAATTGCCAGATGCTCAATGGCGCTGCTGTGCACCACGCGTTCCCCATCAAACAGGGTATATTCCAGCGTCGTTACGACAGGGGAGGCGGCGAGATTTTCCAGCACCACTTCGCAGGAAAGCGTGGCATCGCAATAGGCTTCGTCAAAGTCGGTACGCACGGTGAAATCGTTAATATGCGTTAGTTGTTTTCCGACCAGATAAACATCGCGGAAGATCCCCGCTGACCACCACATATCCTGGTCTTCCACGTAGGTAGAGTCTGCCCACTGCATCACGCGCACACACAACAGGTTGTCGCCGGTTTTTACCATCGCGCTGATGTCAAACTCTGCGGTCAGGCGACTGCCCTTGCTGAACCCCACATACTGACCGTTAACGTAGACTTCAAAATAGGTTTCGACGCCGTCAAATTTAATCAGCGTCTGTTTACCCTGCCAGCCGTCGCTGAGGGTGAAAATACGTTGATAGGCACCGGTTGGATTATCGCTGGGGACAAACGGCACATCGATGGGGAACGGAAAACCTTCGTCGGTATATTGCAGTTTGCCGTGGCCTTCCATTTGCCACATGGCGGGGACGGTAATATGCCCCCAGTCAGCCATTAACTCAGAGGTGAAGGCTTCTGGTACTTGCAGCGGATGGTCAAAAAAGTGGAAATTCCACTGACCGCTTAAGGGCAGAAACAGGCTGCTGGTTTCACGGGCAAAAGTACGCGCCTGCGCAACAGAGTCATATGAAAAAAAGTACGCACGCGGAGCAAGTCGGTTTTCGTGGGTGAGCTGAATGTTTTCCCAGCGATTCATAGGGCCTCCCGGTAGAGAGAAATCGGAACCATTCATGGTGATGGTAGTTTGTGTAATTGCTGGGGAGTTTAGTAAAATTTTTACTAAAATGTAGCGAGTAAATGCATTTACTTTAACTGGATCACGAAAATAAACGGCAGCACTGTCCGGCAAAAACGATTGCCGGACAGTGTGTAAGGGGATTTAACGGGTCGTGCCGCGCAGTTTTAATTTGCTGGGAACGAAGACTAATAGCGGCAGCGCGCGACCATCGCGGGCTTTTTCATACACCAGGTTAACGCCCTGACTTCCCATCATCTCGGAATGGATGCGCACGGTGGAGAGCGGCGGAAAGGTAAATCGCGCGGTGGGGATGTCGTTCACGCTGATAAGCGAAATATCCTGTGGGATGTTCAGGCCACGTTCATGAATTGCCCGCAGTACGCCGATAGCAATGGAATCGGAAGCAACAAACAGTGCCTTCGGATAGTCTTCCCGCGCCAGCATCTGTTTTGCCAGTTCATAGCCCGACGAACTGGAAAAACCGCCGCGCCAGATATCCTCTTCGCGTACCACTTGTTTCAGTCGGCCATATTCCGCAAAGGCGACCTCACGAATATCCGCCTTGCCAGGCAAGTCTTCACCGCCAATAAAACCAATGCGATTAACACCCTGGTTGATATAGAAGTCGATGATTTCTTTACTGATGCGTGCCAGATCGATATCCACCGCATCGTAACCGCTGCCAGGTTCGTGAAAATCGATAAAACAGATATTGTCGGTCAATGCGCTGGCAGCGGCGCGCAGGGCGGGCGTGGGTTTGCCGACAATTAAAATACCGGTGACGTTTTTAATGTCTGGTAAGCCGCTGTGTTCATAACAGTTGGTGAGCTCGATGCCTAGCTTTTCGCACTGGGTTTCAATGCCATGGCGGATCGCCAGATAGTAAGGATCGTTGATCTCCAGCTCCTGCTGGTAGCTGTAGATAGCCAGAATATGGTGTTGGTTGACTGCGCCTGTCTGGAGTTTACGGGCGCTACTGGTCTTGTACTCCAGCTTTTCGGCGATCTCGAGAATGCGATGTTTCGTCTCTTCTTTCACATTCAGTGTCGGATCGTCATTTAAGACCCTGGATACTGTCGCCAGGGATACGCCAGCTTCGATTGCGATGTCTTTTAGTGTTGCCATGTTTACCTTTTTTACTTTCCCTGATGTGCGCTTCCATTGTAGAGGAAGTGCTTATCGGGTCACCTGTTTTCAGTAAATAAAGCGCGTTTCTTTGACGCTGTAACGGTAACACAGCGGCTTACGAATGTGATCACGCCTGCATTCTCCATTTTTAGCCTACAGGATTGAGAAAAACTTTTGCTATAGTTTAGTAAAATTTTACTCGAAGGGAGGAAGCAATGGAAACCGTGGCTTACGCTGATTTTGCACGTCTGGAAATGCGCGTCGGAAAGATTGTGGAAGTGAAACGCCATGAAAACGCCGACAAGCTGTACATCGTACAGGTTGATGTGGGGGAAAAAACGCTGCAAACCGTGACCAGCCTGGTGCCGTACTACAGCGAAGAAGAGCTGATGGGGAAAACGGTGGTGGTCTTGTGCAATCTGCAAAAAGCGAAAATGCGCGGTGAAACGTCGGAATGCATGCTGTTGTGTGCGGAGACCGATGACGGCAGTGAAAGCGTGCTGTTAACGCCGGAGCGGATGATGCCTGCGGGCGTACGTATTGTATAAAAAGATCGGATGGCGACGTCGTATCGCCATCCGATTTGATATTACGCTTCTTCGACACTGACTCGCATGGCCGCCAGCGCCTTACGCGCCGCTTTGATCACCTGTTCACACTGTTCAATAGTCAGTGTCAGTGGCGGTTCAATGCGGATCGTTTTGGCGTTATTGAGCGTTCCGGCCACCAGAACGCGCTGGCGGAACATCTCGCTGGCAAAGTTATAGCCGATTTCGTTATCAACAAACTCAATCGCCATCAACATCCCTTTACCACGCGCTTCCTGTACCAGATCGGGATATTCCCGCGCCAGTTGACGGAAACCGTCCAGCAACATATCGCCTTTTTGTTCAGCCTGAGCCGGTAAGTTCTGCTCCAGCAACACATTGATGGTCGCCAGCGCCGCCGCACAGGCCAGCGGGTTGCCGCCAAAGGTGGTGGTATGCAGGAACGGGTTGTCGAACAGAACTGAGAACACCTCTTCAGTGGCGATGGTCGCGCCAATCGGCATCACGCCGCCGCCGAGGGCTTTTGCCAGACACAGGATGTCCGGCTGTACGTTCTCATGCTCGCAGGCGAACATCTTGCCCGTGCGCCCCATGCCCGTTTGTACTTCATCGAGGATCATCAGTGCGCCGAACTCATCGCACAGCTTACGCACGGCGGTGAGATAGCCCGGCGGCGGCAGAATTACGCCACCTTCACCCTGAATCGGTTCGAGGATCACCGCAGCAACATCATCACCGGTTTTTTTGCACTCGCTAAGGGCCGTGCGCATGGCTTCGATATTGCCAAACGGGACATGACGGAAGCCCGGCAGTAACGGCATAAACGGTTTGCGGAAGGTCGATTTCGCCGTGGCCGACAGCGCGCCAAGTGATTTACCGTGGAACGCGCCGCTGGTGGCAATAAAAGTAAACTTGCCGCGCGGCGACTGGTAAGCCTTCGCCAGCTTCAGCGCTGCTTCAACGGACTCGGTGCCGCTATTACAGAAGAAGCTGTATTTCAGTTTACCGGGCGTTAGCGCAGCAAGGGTTTTCGCCAGCATCGCCCGTAACGGATCGAGCAGCTCCTGGCTATGTAACGGTTGTTTCGCAAGTTGATTCTGTACGGCGGAAACCACAACTGGATTACGGTGCCCCACGTTGAAAATTCCAAAACCTCCAAGGCAGTCGATAAACTCCTGTCCCTGGGTGTCGACAAGCGTATTTAAACCTCCCGCTTGCCACTCTACGGCTCCGTAATCCCCGCCGGCGGTAACAGATTTGCGATACTCTAAAAACCCCGGATTGACATGCTCTTTGAAGTATTCAATCACCTCCCGGTTAAGTGCTTTCATCTCCTCATGATCCAGCGTTCGCTTCTCAATGAGATTCAGGGCGTGGGCGCTGCACGCTAAAGCCGATGCGCTCGAAGGTAACCTGTTCAAAATATGCTCCGGAGGCTCGCGTATCACATGATACCGATTTAAGTATTGCAGGGATTGCGCCACTCCGGCTGCGATCGCGAAAATCGGGATAAACACAAATTGCGTTATCATTCTCGTAACATTTAATGCTAAATGTTAACTGTTGTCGTTATTTTGTACGATTTTATCGGGGGGGAATTTTGCGATCGCTGTGCAAATGCATTCTTTCAGGGCAATAAATGCCGGATTTTTGGGCAAGATAATTAACGTTCTCGGATAATAACAGAATGAAAGTATTTTAAATCAAGGGATTAGGTTTTGTGCTTTAGTTGCAAATTGCGATCTAAATCAAATTAAAGTGCTAAAGATAACCGCGCCGGGGCCGACATAACTTCCGACAAGAAGTTAACAACCATATAACCTGCACAGGACGCGATTATGTCTTCTCATCCGTATGTCACCCAGCAAAATACCCCGCTGGCTGACGATACTACCCTGATGTCCACTACCGATCTGCAAAGCTATATCACCCACGCCAATGATTCTTTCGTGCAAGTGAGCGGCTATACCTTGCAGGAGTTACAGGGCCAGCCGCACAACATGGTGCGTCACCCGGATATGCCAAAAGCGGCGTTTGCGGATATGTGGTACACCCTGAAAAAAGGGGAACCCTGGAGCGGCATCGTGAAAAATCGCCGCAAAAATGGCGACCATTATTGGATACGGGCGAATGCGGTGCCGATGGTGCGCGAGGGCAAAATCAGTGGCTATATGTCGATTCGCTCCCGGGCGACGGATGAAGAAATCGCGGCGGTGGAGCCGCTGTATAAGGCGCTGAACGCTGGACGTACCAATAAACGTATGCATAAAGGGCTGGTGGTACGTAACGGTTGGTTGGGAAAACTGCCGTCATTACCGCTTCGCTGGCGAGTGCGTGGAGTGATGACACTGATGTTTATCGTGCTGGCGGCCATGCTCTGGTTTGCCGCTGTGCCGGTGGTGACGTATTTCCTCTGTGCGTTAGTGATGTTGTTGG
Source organism: Escherichia sp. E4702 (assembly GCF_963883545.1). Taxonomy (NCBI): domain Bacteria; kingdom Pseudomonadati; phylum Pseudomonadota; class Gammaproteobacteria; order Enterobacterales; family Enterobacteriaceae; genus Escherichia; species Escherichia sp. E4702. The sequence goes on from NZ_CAWORF010000002.1 coordinate 78,649, forward strand.
GAAATGCCTGTTTTGAATGGCAAATTGTACGTCCGATAGAAAATGTCGCCAGCCAGGCACTGAAAGTGGCGACCGGAGAACGTAATAGTGTTGAGCATTTGAATCGCAGCGATGAGCTGGGGCTGACATTACGCGCGGTAGGGCAGCTTGGCCTGATGTGTCGCTGGTTGATTAATGATGTCTCAAGCCAGGTTTCCAGCGTCAGAAACGGGAGTGAGACGCTGGCAAAAGGCACTGATGAACTGAACGAGCATACTCAGCAGACGGTAGATAATGTCCAGCAAACTGTAGCGACCATGAACCAGATGGCGGCGTCGGTGAAACAGAACTCAGCCACAGCATCGGCTGCCGATAAACTTTCTATCACCGCCAGTAATGCGGCTGTGCAGGGCGGGGAAGCGATGACCACGGTGATCAAGACGATGGACGATATCGCCGACAGTACCCAGCGCATTGGCACCATTACTTCGCTGATTAACGATATTGCGTTTCAGACCAATATTCTCGCCCTGAATGCGGCGGTGGAAGCGGCGCGTGCCGGAGAACAGGGCAAAGGTTTTGCAGTGGTGGCAGGGGAAGTGCGTCATTTAGCCAGCCGCAGCGCCAATGCTGCCAACGATATTCGCAAGTTGATCGATGCCAGTGCTGATAAGGTGCAATCCGGTTCGCAGCAGGTGCACGCTGCCGGACGGACGATGGACGATATTGTGGCGCAGGTGAAAAATGTCACCCAGTTGATCGCCCAGATTAGCCACTCAACGCTGGAACAGGCCGATGGGCTTTCCAGCCTGACCCGTGCGGTGGATGAGCTTAACCTGATCACGCAGAAAAACGCCGAGTTGGTGGAAGAGAGTGCGCAGGTGTCGGCGATGGTAAAACACCGCGCCAGCCGGCTGGAAGACGCGGTGACGGTGCTGCATTAATCGGTATGCCGCATCCGGCGGTTGGAGCACAATGCCTGATGCGATGCTGGCGCATCTTATCAGGCCTACGGGGTGTGTAGGCTGATAAGGCGTTCACGCCGCATCCGACGGTTGATACACGATGCCTGATGCGATTCTGGCGCATCTTATCAGGCCTACGGGGTGNGTAGGCTGATAAGGCGTTCACGCCGCA
>NZ_CAWORF010000003.1:0-179835 GCF_963883545.1 Escherichia sp. E4702
CCTACGGGGTGTGTAGGCTGATAAGGCGTTCACGCCGCATCCGGCGGTTGGAGCACGATGCCTGATGCGATGCTGGCGCATCTTATCAGGCCTACGGGGCGCGTAGGCTGGATAAGGCGTTCACGCCGCATCCGGCAATCGGTGATTAATCCAGTTGCGTAATATCAAACGCGGCGCGGTCGATCACCGCAATGATCTTTTTTATCTGCGCGTCGCTGATGTCGCTCTGATTGACGCGTAAATCCAGCACCGCTTTAAAATTATCCAGCGCTCGCTTCATTTGCGGGTTCTGGCGCAGCGCCGCACCAACGCAACGCGCTTTGATGCGTTCTTCAATCATCTCCACCTGTTCGCGGTTTTCTTCCAGCCACTGCGCGCCTTGTTCGGTCAACGCAATCTGCTTTTTGCCGCCTTCCTCTTCGCGGATGGTAATTAGCGACTGCTCCTGCAGAAAATCCAGCGTCGGGTAGATGACGCCCGGGCTTGGGGTGTAATTCCCCTGGGTCAGATTCTCAATCGCTTTAATCAACTCGTAACCGTGGCTGTCATCGCGCGAGAGAATATCCAGAATCACCAGACGCAATTCACCGTGACCAAAGAAACGTTGCCGACGACCGCCGCCGCGACCGTGGCGCCCCCCGCAGCATTGACCGTGTTCATGCTGGTGACCGTGTCCGCAGTGCTCGTGATCTGACTTCTCACCTTTGCAGCAGCCTTCATGGCGTGGCTGGCCTTCATGTTTACAACACCCTTCGTGATGATGGCTCATATCAGCCTCCTTTTGCTTAATTAGATATATCTAATTTATATCTGATGTGAGAGTTCTTGCAAGTGTAAAAATGATTTTTAAACGCAGATGTACTCAACATCCAGGCCGGATAAGGCGTTCACGCCGCATCCGGCAGCCTTGCTATGGCGCTGAATGCCTTCACATACTTCAGATATATCAGTTCTACAAATCGCTTGCATTTATCATGATTAGCAATCATTATCATTTGCGAAATTTATTTAGATATATCTGATTACCATCACGAAGGCGATAACAATGAATAACTCCCCCCGCTACCCGCAGCGCGTTCGCAATGATCTGCGCTTCCGTGAACTGACTGTGTTACGTGTTGAGCGCATCAGCGCTGGTTTTCAGCGCATTGTCCTCGGCGGCGAGGCGCTGGACGGCTTTACGTCGCGCGGCTTTGACGATCACAGCAAACTCTTCTTTCCTCAATCTGACGCTCACTTTGTGCCGCCAACGGTAACGGAAGAGGGGATCGTCTGGCCGGAAGGACCACGTCCACCGTCGCGTGACTATACGCCGCTGTATGACGAACAACGCCATGAACTGGCGATCGATTTCTTTATTCACGACGGTGGGGTCGCCAGCGGCTGGGCGATGCAGGCGCAACCGGGTGATAAACTCACGGTGGCAGGACCGCGCGGTTCGCTGGTGGTGCCGGAAGATTACGCGTATCAGCTGTATCTTTGCGATGAGTCCGGGATGCCCGCACTACGCCGCCGCCTGGAAACGTTGAGCAAACTTGCTGCTAAACCGCAAGTTACCGCGCTGGTCAGCGTGCGGGATAACGCCTGTCAGGATTATCTCGCGCACCTTGATGGTTTTAATATCGAATGGTTGGCGCATGATGAGCAGGCGGTAGATGCGCGTCTGGCGCAGATGCAAATCCCTGCCGATGATTACTTCATCTGGATAACCGGTGAAGGGAAGGTGGTGAAGAATTTAAGCCGTCGCTTTGAAGAGGAACAGTATGACCCTCAACGGGTACGCGCAGCGGCTTACTGGCACGCGAAGTAACTGATATATGAAAAGAAAAAGGCTGACGATTTCTCGTCAGCCTTTACTGTATTTGGTGGCCCCTGCTGGACTTGAACCAGCGACCAAGCGATTATGAGTCGCCTGCTCTAACCACTGAGCTAAGGGGCCATGGTAGCGGATTATAAAGTAACTCCGTGTCGCAATCCAGCCATTACCGCGCGCCTGCTGTTTTTATAAACAATGTGTTTTCAATTCGTTATACTTTCCCCAGGTTGTGTTGTTCAGGGGTTAATATGGTTGAAGATATTATTGCACCAGGGTTGCGCGTGGTGTTTTGCGGCATCAATCCGGGGCTTTCATCTGCGGATACTGGCTTTCCTTTTGCTCATCCGGCGAATCGCTTCTGGAAGGTGATTTATCAGGCCGGATTTACCGACCGTCAGTTGAAGCCGCAGGAGGCGCAGCATTTGCTGGATTATCGTTGTGGAGTGACCAAACTGGTTGACCGTCCAACGGTGCAAGCCAATGAAGTTTCAAAGCAGGAGCTGCACGCAGGCGGGCGTAAGTTGATTGAAAAAATTGAAGATTATCAGCCTCAGGCGTTGGCGATTTTGGGCAAACAGGCCTATGAGCAGGGATTCAGCCAGCGCGGCGCACAGTGGGGGAAACAAACGCTCACCATTGGTTCGACGCAGATTTGGGTACTGCCAAATCCCAGCGGTTTAAGTCGAGTTTCTCTGGAAAAGCTGGTGGAGGCGTATCGGGAACTGGATCAGGCACTGGTGGTGCGTGGGCGATAAAAAACGCCACCGAAAAGGTGGCGTTTGTGCAAAGAGACAAGTGCCGGATACGGCGGAAACGCTTTATCCGGCTACCGATTAATCGTCCAGGAAGCTACGCAGTACTTCAGAACGGCTCGGGTGACGCAGTTTGCGCAGCGCCTTCGCTTCGATCTGACGGATACGTTCGCGGGTAACGTCGAACTGTTTACCCACTTCTTCCAGCGTATGGTCGGTGTTCATATCGATACCGAAACGCATACGCAGAACTTTCGCTTCACGCGCGGTCAGGCCAGCCAGCACGTCGTGCGTTGCCGCACGCAGGCTTTCGGTGGTCGCAGAATCCAGCGGCAGCTCGAGGGTAGTATCCTCGATGAAATCCCCCAGATGCGAATCTTCATCATCACCGATCGGCGTTTCCATGGAGATTGGCTCTTTGGCGATCTTCAGCACTTTGCGGATCTTATCTTCCGGCATCAGCATACGTTCAGCCAATTCTTCCGGCGTCGGCTCGCGGCCCATCTCTTGCAGCATCTGACGAGAAATACGGTTGAGCTTGTTGATAGTCTCAATCATATGCACCGGAATACGAATGGTGCGCGCCTGATCCGCGATAGAACGGGTGATCGCCTGACGGATCCACCAGGTTGCGTAGGTGGAGAACTTGTAACCACGGCGGTATTCGAATTTATCAACCGCTTTCATCAGACCGATGTTGCCTTCCTGAATCAGGTCAAGGAACTGCAAGCCACGGTTGGTGTATTTCTTGGCGATAGAAATAACCAGACGTAAGTTCGCTTCAACCATCTCTTTCTTCGCACGGCGGGCTTTCGCTTCGCCGATGGACATGCGACGGTTGATATCTTTAACCTGCTCGATAGTCAGGCCGGTTTCTTCTTCAATCTGCTGCAGTTTCTGCAGGGCGCGATGTACTTCTTCAGAGACATCGTGCAATTTTTCCGACCACGGCTTGTTCATCGCAATTGCCGCATTGAACCAGGTATCGCTGGTTTCATTGCCGGTAAACAGGGTGATGAAGTTTTTCTTCGGCATTTTGCACTGCTCAACGCAGAGCTTCATGATCAGACGTTCTTGCGTACGAACGCGGTCCATCATGACGCGCATACTGTTGACCAGGTAGTCAAACTGCTTCGGCACCAAGCGGAACTGTTTGAAGACTTCAGACAGTTTCAGGATCTCTTCCTGGGCGGCAGCGTGACTGCGACCTTTCGCTTTGATGGTGTCACGCGTTACAACGTACTGAGCGCGCAGTTCCGCAAATTTTTCACGAGCCAGTTCCGGGTCGATGCTGTTGTCATCGTCGGCGGTATCGTCGTCAGCATCTTCTTCGTCTTCATCTTCGTCATCGTCCAGATCTTCCTGGGAAAGCTCAGAGCCGACGTGAGTGGCGGTTGGTGCCAGATCTTCTTCTGCGTTCGGGTCAACAAAGCCGGTGATCAGATCTGACAGACGCGCTTCTTCTGCTTCCACACGATCGTACTGTTCCAGCAGATAGGTGATCGCTTCCGGGTATTCAGCAACGGAGCATTGAACCTGGTTGATCCCGTCTTCAATACGTTTAGCGATGTCAATTTCGCCTTCGCGGGTCAACAGTTCAACGGTGCCCATTTCACGCATGTACATGCGTACCGGGTCGGTCGTGCGCCCGATTTCAGATTCCACGCTGGAAAGCACCTGCGCGGCGGCTTCGGCAGCATCTTCGTCCGCGGTGTTTTCAGCCAGCATCAGATCATCGGCATCCGGCGCTTCTTCCATCACCTGAATGCCCATGTCGTTGATCATTTGGATGATGTCTTCGATCTGATCTGAATCGACGATATCTTCCGGCAGATGGTCATTGACCTCGGCATAGGTCAGATAGCCTTGCTCCTTACCACGGGTGACAAGAAGTTTCAGCTGTGACTGCGGGTTTTGCTCCATAAGACGGTATCCACACTTATTTCATGAGGTTGGTGTTGGGCGATTGACCCGATGTCCTTCAGGTGTTAACGCTGAAATCCAACGGCTGTTTACCGCCAACGATAATTACGAGGGCGTACTTATATATTTGCCGCTGCCTCTCAGTGCGGCTGTCGGGGGCTTCCCGATCGCTATTCGGCACTTAAGCCGTTAAATCACTTTTTCGCCAGTTCCTGGTTCAATGTCCAGAGTTCCAGGCGTTCTTCGTTGCTTAAACCATGCGTGCGCTCACGAGCGATTAACTCTTCCTGACGCAGTTCAAGCAGCGAATCAAACATATGGTTGAGTGAGTCGGTGAAGGTTTGCTCAGCAATATTCTTATCTGCTATATCGTCCCACATCGACAGTTTTTCAAGGGTGGCAGCATTATTTGTACCACGATAGTGCTCTAAAAGTTGCCCGGTGGTCAGACCTGGCTGAGAGAGACAAGTGTTGACCAGTTCTCTGAATAAGCCAAGTCCAGGGAGCTTATTTTCATCCAGATTCTCAAGCGGCGGGACCAACGTCGCTAATTCTGGATTTTGCACCAGCAACCCTATAAGTATACGCATGGTCGTGCGTTTTAGCTGCGGAACAGGACGAGAAACGCCGCTCTCTGCCGCTTTTGGCATTAATCGTTCAAGCTGGCTGTCATCAAGTATGCCTAACTTATTGCCTAATTCCTGACGAAGATATATTCGCAGCGTTTCGCCCGGCACCTGCGATATCAATGGCAGTGCCAGAGTACTCAAACGCGCGCGCCCGTCTGGGGTGCTCAGATCAACTTGCGGCATCAGGCTGTTAAACAGAAATGCGGAGAGCGGCATCGCCTGCTCCATCCGCGCTTCAAACGCCTCTTTACCTTCTTTTCGTACCAGCGTGTCAGGGTCTTCGCCATCAGGCAAAAACATAAAACGTAGCTGACGACCGTCTGTCATGTAAGGCAGCGCCGTTTCCAGCGCTCGCCAGGCGGCATCGCGACCTGCGCGGTCGCCGTCATAACAGCAAATGACATTGTTGGTTGCGCGGAACAACAGCTGTATGTGATCGGCAGTGGTTGACGTACCCAGCGACGCAACGGCGTAATTAATGCCGTATTGCGCCAGCGCCACTACGTCCATATAGCCTTCGACCACAAGCAGACGATTGGGTTCAGCGTTATCCTGCTGCGCTTCATAAAGACCGTAAAGCTGGCGGCCTTTATGGAAAATGTCCGTTTCCGGCGAGTTCAGGTATTTAGGGGTATCGTTGCCCAGCACGCGCCCGCCAAAACCAATCACCCGACCGCGTTTATCGCGAATAGGGAACATCACCCGCTCGCGGAAACGATCGTAACTGCGACCTTGATCGTTAGTGACCAACATGCCCGCATCAATCAATGACTGACGATTTTCTGGATTGCCGCCAAACCGTTTCAGGACGTTGTCCCAGCCGGGGGGCGCAAAACCAATCGCAAAGCGGGCGATAACCTCGTGGCTTAATCCGCGTTTTTCCAGATACTGGCGCGCAGACATAGCAACAGGTTGCTGTAAAGATTGTTGGTAAAACGTATTCAGACCGTCCATCAACTGATAAAGCGTTTGCCGTTGATGGCGCTCTATCTGGCTGGGGCCGCTGCCTGCTTCAAATGGCACTTCAAGATTGTGCATTGCAGCCAGCTCTTCGACCGTTTCGACGAACTCGAGCTTGTCGTAGTTCATCAGGAAGTCGATCGCGTTGCCGTGCGCGCCACATCCAAAGCAGTGGTAAAACTGTTTCTCACCGTTAACGGTGAATGACGGGGTTTTCTCGTTGTGGAATGGACAACACGCGTGAAAATTCTTGCCCTGCTTTTTCAGCTTCACACGGGCATCGATCAGATCGACGATGTCGGTGCGTGCCAGCAGATCATTAATGAATACGCGTGGGATTCGTCCAGCCATAGGCCCCGATTTTTAGCAATTCATAAACGAAAATAAGCCGCGCATTCCTTTCGGAAGCACGGCCTTACAACTACAACTCGGTCTGATCGGAGAGCAACGCTCTCGGGGAATTAGTACAGACGAGTGCGGCGTGCGTTTTCGCGAGCCAGTTTCTTCGCGTGACGTTTCACTGCAGAAGCTTTAGCGCGCTTACGTTCGGTAGTCGGTTTTTCATAGAACTCACGACGACGAACTTCCGCCAGAACACCTGCTTTTTCGCAGGAACGCTTGAAGCGACGCAGAGCTACGTCGAACGGCTCGTTTTCACGTACTTTAATTACCGGCATGTGCCTCTCACCTTTGATTAATTCGGTTTGCCGCTGGCATCAACGCCAGCTTATTTCAAAATGGTGCGGAATTTTACTGCAATTGCTGCTGCTTTGTAAAGCACCGCGGCCTCTTTTGAAAGGGACTTTTATAAGGGTGGGGAGTATACACGAGGCTTTCTCCAGGGGCGAACAAAGTTTTACATCAACCCGCATTGGTCCTACACTGCGCGGTAATAAAGCGAGGTAAAACAAGTCATGCGTGTACTGGGTATTGAAACTTCCTGCGATGAAACTGGCATCGCCATTTACGACGATGAAAAAGGGTTGTTAGCCAACCAATTGTATAGTCAGGTGAAATTGCACGCTGACTACGGCGGTGTAGTGCCTGAACTGGCTTCCCGCGATCACGTGCGTAAAACCGTACCGTTGATCCAGGCGGCGCTGAAGGAGTCTGGTTTAACGGCAAAAGACATTGACGCTGTGGCCTATACCGCAGGTCCTGGATTAGTCGGCGCGCTGCTGGTTGGCGCGACCGTGGGGCGTTCTCTGGCGTTTGCCTGGGACGTTCCGGCGATCCCGGTACACCATATGGAAGGGCATCTGTTAGCGCCGATGCTGGAAGATAACCCGCCAGAATTTCCGTTTGTCGCGCTGCTGGTTTCCGGCGGTCATACGCAGTTAATCAGCGTGACTGGCATTGGGCAGTACGAGCTGCTCGGCGAGTCTATTGATGATGCCGCCGGGGAAGCGTTTGATAAAACTGCAAAGCTGCTGGGGCTGGATTATCCTGGCGGACCGTTACTGTCGAAAATGGCGGCTCAGGGTACTGCCGGGCGCTTTGTCTTTCCACGTCCGATGACCGACCGTCCGGGGTTGGATTTCAGCTTCTCTGGCTTGAAAACCTTCGCGGCAAATACCATTCGTGACAACGGCACCGACGACCAGACGCGTGCTGATATCGCCCGCGCTTTTGAAGATGCGGTGGTCGATACGTTGATGATTAAGTGTAAGCGAGCGCTGGATCAGACGGGCTTTAAGCGACTGGTCATGGCGGGCGGCGTGAGTGCTAACCGCACGCTGCGGGCGAAACTGGCGGAAATGATGAAAAAGCGTCGTGGCGAAGTGTTCTACGCGCGTCCGGAGTTTTGTACTGATAACGGCGCGATGATCGCCTATGCCGGAATGGTGCGGTTTAAAGCAGGCGCGACGGCGGATCTCGGCGTTAGCGTGCGTCCGCGCTGGCCGCTGGCGGAGTTACCGGCTGCGTAAAACTATTGGGTGCCGGAGAGTTACTTCCGGCACCGTCCTTACTTAAAGCAACACCACGGGCATCCACAGTAAGCCGGTAATCACCAGCAACACGAGGAATATCAGCCCAAAAATCGCCCCCAGTCGCCAGTAATCCACCGTTGGCAGATAACCACTACCGTAGTAAATCGGACTGGGTCCGGTGGCGTATGGTGTAAGAATGCTCCCCAGACCAATTGCCGCGCCAACCATCAGGCAGAACACCGGCAACGGGATTCCCGGCATCGCCAGCGCAGCGGCAATCATCATCGGTGCGAGAGCAGAGGTATACGCCGTAGCACTGGCAAAAAAGTAGCGCAGCAGATAAAAGACCACAATCAACGCCACCATCACCATCGTCGGCGAATAACCACTTAAGCTGCCTGCTAACAGTTTGCCAAACCAGCTAATAAAACCGGTGTTGTTGAGCCCGGTGGCAAGGGTGATGAGTGATGCCAGCCAGAAGAAAACGTTCCACGCCGCTTTATTACTGACAATATCGTCCCAGCAGATAATGCGCAGAAGCAGCATCAGTGCTACCACGCTGTAACCGACCATCGCGGCATCGATATAATCACCGCCGAAAATCCACAGCACCAGCGCGCCTACCATCAGCCCCAGCATCCGTTTTTCACGCGAACAGAGCGGGCCCATTGCCTGTAGTTCCGTCTCTGCCCAGCGCGGCACCTGATCGCCTGACTTCAGTACAGGCGGGTACAGCACGTAAGCCAGCCAGGGAACCAGCAGGGCCAGTAAAATACTGAGCGGCAACATCCCGAGGAACCAGTCGCCCCAACTCAGCGTGGCGTGAGATGCGCTTTTCATCAGTCCAATTAACAGCAAGTTAGGAGCCATCGCCGTCAGGAAAATGGCGCTGGTCACGCAGTCGGCAACAATCCCCATCCACATGATGTACGAGCCAATACTGCGCGAACTGCTGTCGTTTGGTTGTGATTGATAGAGCGGCGGCAGGTTACGGATGATGGGATAGATAATCCCCGCACCACGCGCCGAGTTGGACGGTGTTACAGGTGCCAGGATCAGCTCGGAGAACATCACCGCATAGCCGAGAAACAGCGTGCGATGCCCCATCTTTTTCACCAGAATCAGCGCGATACGTCGCCCCAGCCCGGTTTTTTCATAGCCCGTACCAAACATAAAGGCGGCGAAAATCAGCCAGATAACCGAATTAGAAAAACCGGAAACCGCCCACGAGAGGGATTTTGCAGTGAATTTAAAGCCTGGCTGGGCGAGCTGCTCCGGGCTAAACAGCAGCCACGGCGAAAGAATGGCGATGATGGATATACCCACCATCGCCACCACGGCACCCGGCACGGGTTCGAGGATCAGCCCAACGATCACGCCAGTAAAAACGGCAAAGTAGAGCCAGGTATGACTCTCCAGCCCTGCGGGAACCGGAAGTAGAGCAATAATGGCGATGACCGCCAGCGGCGCAAGGTATCGCCACCATTCAGTGGAAGGTTTCATCGTGTTATGCCTGCGAAAAAGGAGAGGGGCGAGCCTCTCCGGGAGGGTTATTTGATGTAATGGACGTGCTCGCAGATCTCTTCCACGATGGGATCGCGGCGTTCGGCGAACAGCTTTTTGTTTTCGGCTATCAGGTTGTTGCCGTGGGTATCAATAGAGACAATCAGCGGGCCGAACTCTTTGACCCGGCAGACCCACAGCGACTCCGGCATCCCGAGCTCTGTCCAGTGCACTTCTTCAATCTCTTCCACCTGGGTTGCCGCCAGTACCGCGCAGCCAGCCGGGAAAATCACATGTAACGCCTTGAATTTCTGGCAGCCTTCTTCGGTCAGCGGCCCCATTCCACCTTTGCCAACCACCAGTTTCACGCCGGTCTGCTCGATAAATTCACGTTCAAAACTTTCCATACGCATACTGGTTGTCGGGCCGACGGAAACCATCTCCCATTTGTCGCCGTTTTTGCGCACGATGGGGCCAGCGTGGAAAATCGCTTTGCCGTTGAGATCGTAAGGGATCGGACGTTTGAGTTCGATCAAGCGGCGGTGACAAACGTCACGGCAGGTCACCAGCGTACCGGTCAGGTAGATCACATCGCCGACGCGAATATCTTGCAGATCTTCAGCTTTGATCGGGGTTGTCAGGATCTTTTTCATAACGCGCTCCGGGTGTGAGACAGATTTTCAAAGGAGAGATCGGCATGAACCAGCAGCGTGCCGCGGCGATGTGCCCAGCAGCCGGTAGAGACAGCAACGCCGATGGTTGACGGATGGCGGGCGGCAGATTCGATATGTACGCCCATCACTGAACTGTTGCCAGTCAGCCCCTGTGGACCAATCCCCAGACGGTTGAGTCCTTCTTCCAGGCGTAGCTCCAGCTCTGCCGCTTTTGGATTGGGATGGCGGCTGCCAATCGGGCGCAAAATGGCTTTACGCGAGAGTACGGCGGCGGTTTCTACTGAGGTAGCGATGCCCACGCCTACCAGTACTGGCGGACAGGCGTTTACAGCGAGAGTGGAGATATTTTCGAAAACGAATTTCACCACGCCTTCGTAGCCTTCCGACGGCATTAACACTTTCGAGCGGCCAGGTAGCGTGCAGCCGCCGCCTGCCATGTAAACTTCGATTTCCGCATCGTCACCGTCGGGAATGATGTCCCAGGTAACCCACGGTACGCCGCTGCCGGTATTTTTGCCGGTGTTTACTTCGTCAAAAATTTCCACCGCGTTGTGACGCAGTGGCGCTTTGACGGTTGCTTCTTCCACAGCTTGCTTAAGAATGCTTTGCAGCTCGCCAAGCAGCGGGAAGCGGGAACCGACTTTAACGAAGAACATAATCTCCCCGGTGTCCTGACAGGCAGGACGATTCAGGTCGATCGCTTTTTGCATGTTGTCGAACATCGTGTGGTAGATGATTTTTCCCATCGACGACGTTTCGGCATCCTTTAGCTGTTTTAGTTTGTCCACCACGTCATCGGGCATTCGGGTAGAAATCATGGCGGTAAAGTTAGCGACAATATCCGTCAACTTTTTCACTGCCTGTTGCTTATTACATTCGCTCATCATGGCAACTCCAGTTTATGTATTTGTCTGGAAAAATTCACCGCCACAAACTACCACTAAAAATGTGGTTTTATATTTTTTGCCACCGTGAATATGTAATTAACAGTTCGTTAATCAACACGAAAATAAGAACGAATATTGCGCCAGAGCAGGGAATAGCAATGTTTTGCGAAATACACTGCGTTTATCAAAACTGCGGATATTTAACAATGCTAAATAGCTGGCCTTTAGCCAAAGACTTGCAGGTACTGGTGGAAATCGTCCATAGCGGGAGTTTTAGCGCCGCTGCGGCAACGCTTGGGCAAACGCCTGCATTTGTCACCAAGCGGATCCAAATCCTTGAAAATACGTTGGCAACCACACTGCTGAACCGCTCTGCTCGCGGCGTGGCGCTGACTGAAAGTGGCCAACGTTGTTACGAACATGCGCTGGAAATCCTCACCCAATATCAGCGACTGGTCGATGACGTCACGCAAATCAAAACGCGCCCGGAGGGGATGATTCGTATTGGTTGCAGCTTTGGCTTTGGGCGCAGTTATATTGCGCCAGCCATTACCGAACTGATGCGCAATTACCCTGAATTACAGGTGCATTTTGAATTGTTCGATCGGCAAATTGATTTAGTGCAGGATAATATTGATCTGGATATTCGTATTAATGACGAAATTCCTGATTATTATATCGCGCATCTGTTAACGAAAAATAAAAGAATATTATGCGCCGCACCTGAGTATCTGCAAAAATATCCGCAGCCACAATCCTTACAGGAATTAAGTCGTCATGACTGTCTGGTGACCAAAGAGCGCGATATGACCCATGGAATATGGGAGTTGGGGAACGGTCAGGAGAAAAAATCGGTGAAGGTTAGTGGGCATCTTTCCTCCAACAGCGGCGAGATTGTGCTGCAATGGGCGCTGGAGGGCAAAGGGATTATGCTGCGTTCCGAGTGGGATGTGTTGCCGTTTCTGGAGAGTGGTAAACTGGTGCGAGTATTGCCGGAGTATGCGCAAAGCGCCAATATCTGGGCTGTTTACCGGGAGCCGCTCTATCGCAGCATGAAATTACGTGTCTGCGTGGAATTTCTGGCGGCATGGTGCCAGCAACGGCTGGGCAAGCCCGACGAAGGCTATCAGGTTATGTAGACTCGCGAGAAATCACTCGGGATCCTTTTCGCGCTTTCTTTTGAATTTCGTCCAGATTTTTGTCTCCTGATGACGCCACAGACGCTGGATGTTGTCATGATGACGCAGCAGGATCAGGCAAGAGAGCATCGAAACCGGGAAGGTGAATTGTGGCTTGAACCACCAGACATAAAACGGAGCAATCAGCGCGCTGACAATCGCCCCCAGCGACGAATATCCACTCAATAGCACGGTAAGCAGCCAGGTCCCCGCCATCACGCCCGTTAAATCCCAGCCGATCGGAGCAATAGCGCCAAAAGCGGTGGCAACGCCTTTTCCCCCTTTAAAACCGAAGAAAACGGGCCAGATGTGTCCAAGACAGGCGGCAATCGCAATTAATCCCAGCCAAAATGGGCTGACGCCTAATTCATATGCTCCCCAGACAGGCAACATACCTTTTAGGACGTCAAAGATCAGCACTGCTACGGCTGCCCCTTTGCCACCCATGCGTAAAACGTTGGTCGCGCCAGGATTACCGGAGCCGCTGGTTCGCGGGTCGGGCAAGCCACAAAGGCGGCAAACCAGAATGGCACTGGAAATGGAGCCGCAGAGGTACGCGATGAGGATCATTCCAGGCGCGATTGCACTCATAAGCTGTTCCGTTTTGAAAATTCGTGTTCAACGATGAATCTGTGGATAATACGCACATTTCGCCGGAAGTGGTATCCGGTTAGCCAAAAAGCAGGCAGGACGTGATGGATATTGTATTTATAGAGCAACTTTCGGTAATCACCACTATTGGTGTTTACGACTGGGAACAGACCATCGAACAGAAGCTGGTGTTCGATATCGAAATGGCGTGGGATAACCGTAAAGCGGCGAAAAGTGATGATGTGGCGGATTGCCTCAGTTACGCTGACATTGCAGAAACGGTAGTCAGCCACGTCGAAGGGGCGCGTTTTGCACTGGTGGAACGCGTGGCGGAAGAGGTGGCGGAACTGCTGTTAACTCGCTTTAATTCGCCGTGGGTTCGCATCAAACTTAGCAAGCCAGGCGCAGTGGCGCGGGCGGCGAATGTTGGCGTCATCATTGAGCGTGGCAATAATCTGAAAGAAAATAATTAATTTTACAGCTGTTAAACCAAACGGTTATAACCTGGTCATACTGCAGTAGTTCGGACAAGCGGTACATTTTAATAATTTAGGGGTTTATTGATGAGCGATATGCACTCGCTGCTGATAGCGGCAATATTGGGTGTGGTCGAAGGATTGACAGAATTTCTGCCGGTATCCAGCACGGGCCATATGATTATTGTCGGTCACTTGTTGGGGTTTGAGGGCGACACGGCGAAAACCTTTGAAGTCGTGATCCAGTTAGGATCAATTCTGGCAGTGGTTGTCATGTTCTGGCGGCGTCTGTTTGGCCTGATTGGCATTCACTTTGGTCGCCCGTTGCAGCACGAAGGAGAAAGCAAAGGTCGTTTAACGCTGATCCACATTTTGCTGGGGATGATTCCGGCGGTGGTACTGGGGCTGTTGTTCCACGACACGATTAAATCATTGTTTAACCCGATAAATGTCATGTATGCGCTGGTTGTCGGCGGTTTGTTGCTGATTGCCGCCGAATGCCTGAAGCCGAAAGAGCCGCGTGCGCCGGGTCTGGATGATATGACCTATCGCCAGGCGTTTATGATTGGCTGCTTCCAGTGTCTGGCGCTGTGGCCAGGATTCTCTCGCTCCGGGGCGACCATTTCAGGTGGGATGCTGATGGGGGTGAGCCGTTACGCTGCTTCCGAGTTCTCGTTCCTGTTGGCGGTGCCGATGATGATGGGCGCAACGGCGCTCGATCTCTACAAAAGCTGGGGCTTCCTGACAACCGGCGATATCCCGATGTTTGCCGTTGGGTTTATCACTGCCTTCGTAGTGGCGCTGATAGCGATTAAAACCTTCCTGCAATTAATTAAGCGGATTTCGTTTATCCCATTCGCCATTTATCGCTTTATTGTGGCGGCTGCGGTGTACGTCGTGTTCTTTTGATGTGAAGAATAGTGTCGGATGCCTGGAATTGTCCACGATTGCGTAGGCCGGATAAGGCGTTCACGCCGCATCCGGCAATCAACGCCTGATGCGACGCTCGCGCGTCTTATCAGGCCTACAACCGTCGTTGACATGTAGCCGGATAAGGCGTTCACGTCGCATCCGGCAAAATGCCCAACACTCACTCAGGCTTTGGGCAACGCTGTTCCTTCCAGCTGGCTACCGCTGCAATTCGGCGGCGGGTCAGCTCTTCGCGAATCTCTACACCTTTAAATCCTGCTTCAACGACGGCTTTTGTCGGCACTGACTGCGCCACTTCCCAGGCTTCGCGCAACCAGCGGCCTTGCGGGTAGTCCGCCGATTCAAAACCGGTTCTGCCGCGCACGTCAGCTTCGCTGGTCAGCGCCAGTTGCTCAACACGCTGCGGTTTACGCCAGGCATCAATGGAATCAAATAATTTAACGATGGTTTTCGGGTTCAGCATCGGGAAGGTGTGAATGAGATCGTGAAACTCAGCCACCAGTTTGGCTAAATCGCGAATTTCATTTGGCACGCGCAGACGCTGGCATAGTTGTTCCACCAACTTAACACCTGCCGGGCCATGTCCATGATGACGTGGCCAAAGCTCTGGCGGCGTCAGTCCTTTACCGAGATCGTGGCATAACGTCGCGAAACGCACATCGACCTGCGGACTTAGCATCGCCGCCATGGAGAGCGTCATTAAGGTATGAATCCCGGTGTCGATTTCCGGATGCCATTTGGCGGGGGCCGGAACGCCGAACAGGGCGTCAATTTCCGGGAATAAAACGCGCAGTGCGCCGCAATCGCGCAGCACCTGGAAGAACACTTGTGGATTGCGGGTGGTGAGGGCGCTTTCCGTCTCTTTCCACACTCGTTCAGGCGTCAGGTGTTCCAGTTCGCCCGCGTGAGTCATCTCGCGCATCAGCGCCAGGGTTTCATCAGCAATACGAAAACCGAGGTGGGCATAACGCGCAGCAAAACGCGCCACGCGCAGCACGCGTAGCGGATCCTCGCCAAAAGCGGGGGAAACATGGCGTAACAGACGATTTTGCAGATCGCCCAGACCGTTGTACGGGTCGATAATCTCGCCGTCATCGTCCTGGGCCAGCGCATTAATGGTCAGATCGCGACGCTTAAGATCATCTTCCAGCGTGACATCCGGTGCGGCATAGCAGGTAAAACCGGTGTAACCGGAACCGGATTTCCGTTCGGTACGTGCCAGCGCATACTCTTCATGCGTTTGCGGATGCAGAAAAACAGGAAAATCGCGGCCTACCTGCTGGTAGCCCGCGTCGAGCATCTCCTGTGGCGTGCTGCCGACAACCACCCAATCTCTGTCTTTGACCGGTAGCCCTAACAATGCATCCCGTACCGCACCACCGACCAGATAAATCTTCACGCCATCTTCCCTTCGTCAAATACACAATTCCTAATAATAAGACAGTGCAACGAAGAAGGCGATTTAGTTCATCCAGCGATCTTTGCGTTTGCGCGTTGGGATCAGGTGCGGTAATACCAGTCCGAGCAGCAATCCAAGACCCAGCACGCCGCCGCCATACATAAACCATTGCATGATGATGGTGCGCTGTTTGTCATCTAACTGCACGCTGGCGGCATCGACCTTTTTCTGGGCGACAATCAGCTCGTTTTTCAGCTTCTGATTTTCTTCTTTTAACCCGTTGATCACGCTGTCACTTTGCGCCACTTTTTGCTGCATTTCAGCAGTGCGCTGATTCCAGGTGTTATCAATATTGGTGAGCTTATCGGTCAGCGTTTTGACCTGATTTTCCAGCACCGGTACACGAGTGCGCAGGCTTGGCTCGGTATTAAGTTCTTTTAACGGGATCCAGGCGGTACGGCCGGAGCTGTCTTTCACCTGGGCATAATTGGTGTTGGCGTCAGTTTGTAATAAGGTTACTTCCTCGCCCGCGTTAACTGTGCCCACGAGGCGATAATTATCCCCCGGACCGCTGCGGACCCAGGTGTTCAGTTCGTCAGAAACATAGCGCTTTTCTTCGGCGTGCGAGACGGCAGTGGCGCTAAGTGCAAGTATAGTTAATCCGATCAGGCGTAATTTTGGCATCAGGCTGTCGTTATTGTCTGGGAAAAGTGGAACGATAGTAGTGGCATCAGTGTCGCTACGCAAAGCATTCGCTATCAATCGGAATCCTCTGTGTCAGGTCTTGCCACAGCTTCAATCTTTTACGCCCGTCAAATTGCCCGTTGCATGGCAATTTGGCGCAAAATACTATCTACTGACAAAAAAGATCGCATTAAGTTCGCCGTTCATCGTCACTAATGTGACATAACCGGATAAGTAAAGGCCATGGCTCAGGAAATCGAATTAAAGTTTATTGTTAATCACAGTGCCGTTGAGGCGTTGCGTGACCATCTCAATACGCTGGGCGGCGAGCACCATGACCCCGTGCAGTTGCTGAATATTTACTACGAAACGCCGGATAACTGGCTGCGTGGGCACGATATGGGCTTGCGTATTCGTGGCGAAAATGGTCGCTATGAAATGACGATGAAAGTCGCCGGGCGAGTGACTGGCGGTTTACACCAGCGCCCGGAATATAACGTGGCGTTGAACGAACCGACGCTCGACCTGGCGCAGTTGCCGACGGAAGTCTGGCCGAACGGCGAGTTACCTGCCGATCTCGCTTCCCGCGTACAACCGCTGTTCAGCACCGATTTTTATCGCGAAAAATGGCTGGTGGAGATCGATGGCAGTCGGATTGAAATCGCCCTCGATCAGGGCGAGGTGAAAGCCGGAGAATTTGCTGAACCTATCTGCGAGCTGGAACTGGAACTACTTCGCGGCGAAACGCGCGCGGTGCTGAAACTGGCAAACCAACTGGTATCGCAAACTGGTTTACGCCAGGGCAGCCTGAGCAAGGCGGCGCGTGGCTATCATCTGGCGCAGGGAAATCCCGCGCGTGAAATCAAACCCACCACCATTTTGCATGTTGCGGCAAAAGCCGATGTGGAACAGGGACTGGAAGCGGCGCTCGAGCTGGCGTTAGCGCAATGGCAGTACCATGAAGAGTTGTGGATACGCGGCAACGAGGCGGCGAAAGAGCAGGTGCTGGCAGCAATCGGCCTGGTTCGCCATACTCTGATGCTGTTCGGCGGTATCGTGCCGCGTAAAGCGAGCACTCACTTACGTGATCTGCTGACTCAATGCGAGGCGACCATTGCTTCTGCGGTTTCTGCCGTGACGGCGGTCTATTCTACCGAAACGGCAATGGCGAAACTGGCGTTGACCGAATGGCTGGTAAGCAAAGCCTGGCAGCCGTTTTTAGATGCCAAAGCGCAGGGCAAAATCAGCGATTCCTTCAAACGCTTTGCCGATATCCATCTTTCCCGCCATGCTGCTGAACTGAAAAGCGTTTTTTGCCAGCCGCTGGGCGATCGCTACCGTGACCAGTTGCCACGCCTGACACGTGACATTGACTCAATACTGTTGCTGGCGGGTTACTACGATCCTGTCGTCGCGCAAGCCTGGCTGGAGAACTGGCAGGGGCTGCATCACGCTATTGCGACCGGGCAACGCATTGAAATTGAACATTTCCGTAATGAGGCAAACAATCAGGAACCGTTCTGGTTGCACAGCGGAAAACGTTAATCAGGCAAGGATAAAATCGCTTATGAAGCCGCTCTCTTCACCGTTACAGCAGTACTGGCAGACCGTTGTTGAGCGGCTGCCAGCGCCTTTAGCCGAGGAATCACTTAGCGCACAGGCGAAGTCAGTACTTACTTTTAGTGATTTTGTGCAGGATAGCGTAATTGCGCATCCAGAGTGGCTGACGGAGCTGGAAAGCGAGCCGCCACAAGCCGATGAATGGCAGTATTACGGCGAGTGGTTACAGGAGGCGCTCAGTAACGTGAGTGACGAGGCTGGGTTAATGCGTGAACTGCGGCTGTTCCGGCGGCGCATTATGGTACGTATCGCCTGGGCGCAAACGCTGGCGCTGGTTACTGAAGAGAGCATATTGCAGCAGCTCAGCCATCTCGCTGAGACGCTGATTGTCGCGGCGCGTGACTGGTTGTATGACGCATGCTGCCGCGAGTGGGGAACGCCGTGTAATGCGCAGGGCGAAGCGCAACCGCTGCTGATTTTAGGCATGGGTAAGCTGGGCGGCGGGGAACTGAATTTCTCCTCAGATATCGATCTGATTTTTGCCTGGCCGGAACATGGTTGTACTCAGGGCGGACGCCGGGAACTGGACAACGCTCAGTTCTTTACCCGCATGGGGCAGCGGTTGATTAAAGTGCTGGATCAACCAACGCAAGATGGCTTTGTCTATCGCGTAGATATGCGGCTGCGTCCGTTTGGCGAAAGTGGCCCGCTGGTGCTGAGCTTTGCAGCGCTGGAAGATTATTACCAGGAGCAGGGGCGTGACTGGGAGCGTTACGCGATGGTCAAGGCGCGGATTATGGGCGATAGCGACGGCGTTTATGCTAACGAATTGCGTTCGATGCTGCGCCCGTTTGTTTTTCGTCGTTACATCGATTTCAGTGTGATTCAGTCTCTGCGCAACATGAAAGGGATGATTGCCCGTGAAGTGCGTCGCCGCGGTTTGACCGACAACATCAAACTTGGCGCAGGCGGCATTCGCGAAATTGAATTTATCGTCCAGGTGTTCCAGCTCATTCGCGGCGGGCGCGAACCGTCGCTGCAATCGCGCTCTTTACTGCCAACGCTCAGCGCCATTGCCGCGCTGCATCTGCTTTCTGAAAACGATGCGGAACAATTGCGAGTGGCGTATCTGTTCCTGCGGCGTCTGGAAAACCTGCTGCAAAGCATTAATGACGAACAAACCCAGACGCTTCCTTCTGATGAGCTTAACCGTGCGCGGCTGGCGTGGGCGATGGACTTTGCTGACTGGCAGCAACTGACCGGAGCGCTGGGCGGACATATGGCTAATGTGCGTCGGGTATTTAACGATCTGATTGGTGACGACGAAAGCGATACCCAGGAAGAGACTCTGTCGGAGCAGTGGCGTGAGCTGTGGCAGGATGCATTGCAGGAAGATGACACCACGCCAGTGCTGGCGCATCTTAGAGAAGATGATCGCAAACAGGTGCTGACGCTGATTGCCGATTTCCGCAAAGAGCTGGATAAGCGCACTATTGGGCCGCGCGGACGTCAGGTGCTCGACCATCTCATGCCGCATTTGTTAAGTGACGTATGCGCGCGTGAAGACGCTGCTGTCACGCTGTCGCGCATTACCGCCTTGCTGGTGGGGATTGTTACCCGCACCACCTATTTAGAATTGCTCAGTGAATTCCCCGCGGCGCTTAAGCATTTGATTTCTCTGTGTGCCGCATCGCCGATGATTGCCAGTCAACTGGCGCGTTATCCATTATTGCTGGATGAACTGCTCGATCCGAACACCCTCTACCAGCCGACAGCGACGGATGCCTATCGCGACGAATTGCGCCAGTATTTGCTGCGCGTGCCAGAAGATGACGAAGAACAACAACTTGAGGCGCTGCGTCAGTTCAAACAGGCGCAGCTGTTACGCATTGCCGCTGCGGATATTGCCGGTACGCTACCGGTAATGAAAGTGAGCGATCACTTAACCTGGTTGGCAGAAGCCATGATAGATGCCGTCGTTCAGCAGGCGTGGGTTCAAATGGTCGCCCGTTACGGAAAACCGACCCACCTGAACGAACGTGAAGGTCGCGGCTTTGCGGTGGTTGGCTACGGTAAGCTGGGCGGTTGGGAGCTGGGATATAGTTCTGATCTTGACCTGATCTTCCTCCATGATTGCCCGATGGATGTAATGACGGACGGCGAGCGGGAAATCGACGGGCGGCAGTTTTACCTGCGTCTGGCGCAACGCATTATGCACTTGTTCAGCACGCGCACGTCTTCCGGTATTTTGTACGAAGTGGATGCACGGCTACGCCCGTCCGGGGCGGCGGGAATGCTGGTTACTTCCGCAGAAGCGTTTGCCGATTATCAGAGAAACGAGGCCTGGACGTGGGAACATCAGGCGCTGGTACGTGCTCGCGTGGTATATGGTGATCCACAATTGACCGCTCAATTTGACGCAGTACGCCGGGAGATTATGACGCTGCCGCGTGAAGGCAAAACTTTACAGACAGAAGTGCGGGAAATGCGCGAGAAAATGCGCGCCCATCTCGGCAATAAACATCGCGATCGCTTTGATATCAAAGCCGATGAAGGCGGAATTACCGATATCGAATTTATTACCCAATATCTGGTGTTGCGCTACGCCCATGAAAAACCGAAGTTAACGCGCTGGTCAGACAACGTGCGCATTCTGGAACTGTTGGCGCAAAACGACATTATGGAAGAGCAGGAAGCGATGGCGCTGAGCCGTGCTTACACGACGCTGCGCGATGAACTTCATCATCTGGCATTACAAGAGTTGCCGGGCCATGTGCCGGAGGATTACTTTACCGCAGAGCGTGAACTGGGGCGGGCAAGCTGGCAGAAGTGGCTGGTGGAGGAATGAAATATGGTATTATCGCGCGCAAATTTTGAATCTCTCAGGAGACAGGAATGAAAGTAACGCTGCCAGAGTTTGAACGTGCAGGAGTGATGGTGGTTGGTGATGTAATGCTGGATCGTTACTGGTACGGTCCCACCAGCCGTATCTCGCCGGAAGCGCCAGTACCCGTGGTTAAAGTGAATACCATCGAAGAACGTCCGGGCGGCGCGGCCAACGTGGCGATGAACATCGCTTCTCTCGGTGCAAACGCACGCCTGGTGGGGCTGACAGGTATTGATGATGCGGCGCGCGCGCTCAGTAAATCGCTGGCCGACGTGAACGTAAAATGCGACTTCGTTTCTGTGCCGACGCATCCGACCATCACCAAACTGCGGGTGCTTTCTCGTAACCAACAGTTGATCCGCCTGGATTTCGAAGAAGGTTTCGAAGGTGTTGATCCGCAGCCGCTGCATGAGCGGATTAATCAGGCTCTCGGTACGATTGGCGCGCTGGTGCTTTCTGACTATGCGAAAGGTGCGTTGGCAAGCGTACAGCAGATGATCCAACTGGCGCGTAAAGCGGGCGTTCCGGTGCTGATTGATCCAAAAGGCACCGATTTTGAACGCTACCGCGGCGCTACGCTGTTAACGCCTAATCTCTCGGAATTTGAAGCTGTTGTTGGTAAATGTAAAACCGAAGAAGAGATTGTTGAACGCGGCATGAAACTGATTGCCGACTACGAACTCTCTGCGCTGCTGGTAACCCGTTCCGAGCAAGGGATGACGCTGCTGCAACCGGGTAAAGAGCCGCTGCATATGCCAACTCAGGCGCAAGAAGTCTATGACGTTACCGGTGCAGGCGACACGGTGATTGGCGTGCTTGCGGCAACGCTGGCGGCTGGTAATTCGCTGGAAGAAGCCTGCTTCTTTGCCAATGCGGCGGCTGGTGTGGTGGTCGGCAAACTGGGGACATCCACGGTTTCGCCGATCGAGCTGGAAAACGCAGTACGTGGACGCGCAGACACTGGTTTTGGCGTGATGACCGAAGATGAGCTGAAGCTGGCTGTAGCGGCGGCGCGTAAACGTGGCGAAAAAGTAGTGATGACCAACGGCGTCTTCGACATTCTCCACGCCGGGCATGTCTCTTATCTGGCAAATGCCCGCAAGCTGGGTGACCGCTTGATTGTCGCCGTGAACAGCGATGCCTCCACCAAACGCCTGAAAGGGGATTCTCGCCCGGTTAACCCGCTCGAACAGCGTATGATTGTGCTGGGCGCACTGGAAGCGGTCGACTGGGTGGTGTCGTTTGAAGAGGACACGCCGCAGCGCCTGATCGCCGGGATCCTGCCAGATCTGCTGGTAAAAGGAGGCGACTATAAACCAGAAGAGATTGCCGGGAGTAAAGAAGTCTGGGCCAACGGCGGCGAAGTGCTGGTGCTCAACTTTGAAGACGGTTGCTCGACCACTAACATCATCAAGAAGATCCAACAGGATAAAAAAGGCTAACCGGAAAGCGGTTCACAGATCTCGCTTCGTGTCAGGTAGACCTA
Source organism: Escherichia sp. E4702 (assembly GCF_963883545.1). Classification (NCBI taxonomy): domain Bacteria; kingdom Pseudomonadati; phylum Pseudomonadota; class Gammaproteobacteria; order Enterobacterales; family Enterobacteriaceae; genus Escherichia; species Escherichia sp. E4702. The sequence continues at coordinate 22,267 of NZ_CAWORF010000003.1, forward strand.
TTGACGCTGTTGTTTTTTCAACCTAGAGTAAAGGAACAAGGGTAAGGGAGGATTTCTCCCCCCTCTGATCAGTTGTTAGTAAGTTGGGAAGCTTAGCAGTAACAACACAACCAGTATGATGACGAACTTCATCATAACCCTTTCCTTCTATAAGGCCCCTTCCTCGGGAGGGGCTTTCCCGTTTCAGCTCCTTGCTGGCTTCCCGATTGTTGATTAGCGCCTGACCCCGCGCAACGCTTTCCCTGATGCAGTTTTCTCTTCCCCGAGTCGACTCGCAAAACGCTGCAACAGCCTGATCATTTGCACTTTTTAGCGGAATGCAGATATAAAAAATCCCCGGCTTTTGGGCCAGGGATATGCGTTAATGAAACCTTCTTGACGCTGATTTTTTTTCAACCTAAAGTAAAGGAACAAGGGTGAGGGAGGATTTCTCCCCCCCTCTGATTGGCTGTTAGTAAGCGTGGAAACTTATCAGTAACAACACAATCAGTATGATGACGAACTTCATCATAACCCTTTCCTTCTGTAAGGCCCCTTCTTCGGGAGGGGCTTTCCCGTTTCAGCCCCTTGCTGGCTCCCCGATTGTTGATGAGCGCCTGACCCCGCGCAACGCTTTCCCTGATACAGATTTCTCTTCCCCGAGCGGTCACGTAAAACGCTGTAACAAACTGATCATTTGCACTTTTTAGTGGAACGCAGATATAAAAAATCCCCAGCTTTTTGGGCCAGGGATATGCGTTAATGAAACCTTCTTGACGCTGTTGTTTTTTCAACCTAGAGTAAAGGAATAAGGGTGAGGGAGGATTTCTCCCCCCTCTGATTGGCTGTTAATAAGCTGCGAAACTTACGAGTAACAACACAATCAGTATGATGACAAGCTTCATCATAACCCTTTCCTTCTGTAAGGCCCCTTCCTCGGGAGGGGCTTTCCCGTTTCAGCCCCTTGCTGGCTCCCCGATTGTTGATTAGCGCCTGACCCCACGCAACGCTTTCTCTGATGCAGTTTTCTCTTCCCCGAGTCGACTCGCAAAACGCTGTAACAACCTGATCATTTGCACTTTTTAGCGGAATGCAGATATAAAAAATCCCCGGCTTTTTGGGCCAGGGATGTTCATAGATGAAAATTTATTCTACGTTTTCTGCGACGGGAGTTGTTGAGGTTAAGGGTGAAGTCAATGCCGCCAGCGAGCCGCCTGAAACGCCAATTTCATTGAGCAAGGAGTCAATCAGCGGTGCCTGTGTGCGGTAAGAAAGGGCGGCAGACAATGCCTGTTCCGCCAGATTTCCGCCACCAACGCTGCCTGATGCCGCATCCCCCGCAGCGCCACCACGGTTCAATCCATCGACCTGAATAATCTTGATGCCGTCGATAGACTTCATCGGTTCAACGGATTTCTCTATTACCGCAGGTAACGACTGTAGTAGCGCCAGTTTGAATTTAAGGCTGGTTTGTTCATCAGAAAGTACGTTGATAGCGTCGTTCAGCGCACGTTGCGCTTCTGCTTCCGCCAGGCCTTTTTTACGCGTAGCTTCGGCTAACTCAACGATCGCTGCCGCCTGCATCTCTGCGGCTTCTTTCTCTGCTTTCGCCCGCACGGTCAGTTCGACCGCTTTGGTTTCTGCGTCTTGCGCTGCGGCAATCAGCGCCACCTGCTTGGCACGATCGGCTTCGGCTGTCTGGCGAGTGGTTTCTACGTTTTGTTGCGCACTTACCGCTTCTGCAAGTGCGAGGTTGGCACGCGCTTCTGCTTGGGATTGTTGCTCTGATTTTGCCGCAATGGCGATTGATTTCGTCTGGTTGGCGATTTCGGTGACCTGCTGCTGTTCGATCTCTTTAATGCGAACTTCACGTTCAGCCTCAACCTTTCTTGAGCGGACGGCCTGTTCGCGGTCGATTTCCGTTTCCTGAATCTGTCGTTCAGCCAGAATTCGCGTCTGCTCTGCTTCACGACGACGTTCAGCTTCAAAAGCCGCAATTTTCGCATTCTGCTCAGCGGTACGGGTTTTAACCTGCTGCTCCTGCTCAAGCGTCATAAACGCTTCTTGCTGTTCAATCTCCAGTTTCCGCGAAAGAGCGTCTCGATTTTTCTCTCGCACCGCAACTTCTACATCCTGTTCAACTTCGTTACGCTCGCGACGACGGCGTTCCGTCTCCTGGGTTAGTTTGGTCAAACCTTCGGCGTCAAAAGCGTTGTTCGGGTTAAAATGCTCTTTCGAAGTCTGGTTAAAGTTGGTGAGTGAAACACTTTCCAGTTCCAGTCCGTTTTTCGACAAGTCTTCTGCCACGGTATTTTGTACACCCTGCACGAAGTTCTCGCGGGTATCCTGTAACTCATGCATGGTCATTTGCGCAGCGGTGGCGCGTAGGGCATCGACGAATTTATCCTCGACCAGCATACGTAAATCTTCTGGTGATAGCGTGCGTTGCCCCAACGTCTGGGCCGCAGTGGCGATGCCTTCTACTGACGGTTTTACCCGTACAAAGAAAGCCACTACAACATCAACACGCATACGATCTTTCGTAATCAGGCTATCAATAGTAGAACGGCTGACTTCCAGCTTGAGCGTATTCATATTGATAGGAATGATTTCGTGGAAGATCGGCATTACGATTGCGCCGCCGCTCATTACCACTTTTTGCCCGCCTAACCCGGTACGAACAAATGCCTGCTCGGCAGATGCCCGACGATAAAGTCGCGCGAAAATAATACCGATAATAAACAGAACACATACGGCAACAATCGCCATAAACATCCATGACGGTACTAAGTTAACAATATCATCCATTATTAAATTTCCTTTTGATTAAATATTTACAATATATTTGGCCAGGGATTTTTTTCTGCTAAATATCGTGTTGCAGAAAGTCGGCAAATAATCAATACCTTGTCACCTTTGGTGAAGTTTTTTCCTTCTTCAGGTTCCAGTAATAAATAGTGTATTTGACCAAATTGATCGGTAAGTTTTCCTTCACAGGGTCTGCCAGATATTGCCTGATGACCGGTAATTAATGCCATGCAGCCAATATATTCTTCTTCTGTAATAGCAGAACTATGATCGCGAGGAATCCAGGGGGCGATCGCCTTGCCGATATAATGCACTGTAATAACAGTGAGCAGTAAACAAACAGGAACCACCAACAGGTTTGAGAGCGGAGCTTTCCAGACCGTCACGCAGGCATGCTGTAGAACGATGCCGATAAGGCCAAAAAAACCAGCTAACAGGCAGAGGATGACGAGGGCTGGTAGCCTTCCAATATTAAGATAATGAAGTGCCTGACTAATATTACCTGTGGTTATGGAATCGTAATGATCAAGATGTGCATCAAGAGCACCGGAGAGCATGTGACCGCAGACAATAGCAATAATTTCTAACAGGCCGATCAAAAGTACAAAGGAAATAGCGAAAAGATAAGGTGTGTTATAGTCGGCAAATAAAATCATCAGTCACTCCATCGTCCATTCAGTGACGCATTGTTTACTATGGTATGATTTCCTTTCTTACATTTATCTTTGCTAATAATAACATGCGTTAGTGAAATTTTAAAAGGGAAAGTCTTTTAACGTTGTAATTATTTTCAATAAAAAGTGTGATCCAAAACAATATATTTACGCACGTTATGTTTAAAGGCACTACACTGATTAAGGAATACTGAAATCAGAAAAAGCATATGGCCTTAAAAGGTATGCGATAACCGGAGGATGTGCTTATGGATCATGGTCTTAATTCTTTAAATAATTTCGATTTCCTGGCGCGTAGTTTTGCCAGAATGAATGCTGAAGGTCGACCGGTCGATATTCTGGCCGTCACTGGTAATATGGATGAAGAACACAGAACCTGGTTTTGCGCTCGTTATGCCTGGTATTGCCAGCAAATGACACAGTCAAGAGAACTGGAACTAGAACATTGATATTACGGGCCGTCAGGCCCGTTTTTGTGGTGCTTTATTCTGCTTTATCAACTGGCGGGATGGCGGGAGGAGATTGAACTTCTGCTGCCGGATTACTACGAGCTTCCAGTTCACTGATGCGCTGCTCCAGTAACGCCAGTTTCTCACGAGTCCGTAACAGGACCTGCGTCTGCACATCGAATTCTTCGCGGCTTACCAAATCGAGGCGAGTCAGCTGTGCTTGTAGGGTTTGGCGGATTTTTTTCTCCACATCTTCCCCGAACTCCCTGATTCCTTTAGGCATTGATTCGTGAACCTGGCGAGCAATTTGCTCAATTTTTTTCGGGTCAATCATTGTAGTTTCCCTGTACTGATAGGTGTTTGGTGCCATTGTAGTGCGATAAGGGTAAGTCATAAACCAGAATTATGTGAACCTATGCGTTGCTGCCGCTAATCATTAGCGTTATAGTGAATCCGCTTATTCTCAGGGCGGGGCGAAATTCCCCACCGGCGGTAAATCAACTCAGTTGAAAGCCCGCGAGCGCTTTGGGTGCAAACTCAAAGGACAGCAGATCCGGTGTAATTCCGGGGCCGACGGTTAGAGTCCGGATGGGAGAGAGTAACGATTCTGTCGGGCATGGACCCGCTCACGTTATTTTGGCTATATGCCGCCACTCCTAAGACTGCCCTGATTCTGGTAACCATAATTTTAGTGAGGTTTTTTTACCATGAATCAGACGCTACTTTCCTCTTTTGGTACGCCTTTCGAACGTGTTGAAAATGCACTGGCTGCGCTGCGTGAAGGACGCGGTGTGATGGTGCTTGATGATGAAGACCGTGAAAACGAAGGCGATATGATCTTCCCGGCAGAAACCATGACCGTTGAGCAGATGGCTCTGACCATTCGCCACGGTAGCGGTATTGTTTGCTTGTGCATAACCGAAGAACGCCGTAAACAACTCGATCTGCCAATGATGGTCGAAAATAATACCAGCGCCTATGGCACTGGTTTTACCGTGACCATTGAAGCTGCTGAAGGTGTGACTACCGGTGTTTCTGCTGCTGACCGTATCACGACTGTTCGCGCTGCGATTGCTGATGGTGCTAAACCTTCAGACTTGAATCGCCCTGGCCACGTTTTCCCATTGCGCGCACAGGCGGGTGGTGTACTGACTCGTGGCGGTCATACCGAAGCGACTATTGATCTGATGACGCTGGCAGGCTTTAAACCTGCAGGTGTGCTGTGTGAACTGACTAATGACGATGGCACCATGGCCCGCGCGCCAGAGTGCATCGAGTTTGCCAACAAACACAATATGGCGCTGGTCACTATTGAGGATCTGGTTGCATACCGTCAGGCGCATGAGCGCAAAGCTAGCTGAAAATAACTGCTAAGACTGGTGCGATAATCAAAGAAACCGAAGCTGTAGAAGGCTTCGGTTTTATTTTGCCCTTACCCTGCTGAATGTAAATTTCACCGCTTTATCTATGAGTAAATTTCACTAATATCAGACAACCTTTTTCATTATGATCAAAATCATATAAATGTTCCGATATTATGCGACCATATAAATATATCCGAAAATGGATATGTGAAATTTATGCGCTAAATGTTTGGTATTGTTAAATATTAAGGGTAAAAAGGATGTTTATCTCCTGGTACTGGATTGTATTGATTGCGCTGGTTGTGGTGGGGTATTTCCTGCATTTGAAACGTTATTGTCGGGCGTTTCGCCAGGACAGAGACGCACTGCTTGAAGCGAGAAACAAATACTTAAACAGTGCGAGAGAAGAGACAGCAGAAAAGCTGGAGTAGTGCTTCTGCGATGCCTGCAGATGTTGTCCATGCTGGACAACATCTGAAGTTGTTTTCAACCAATTCCCGCCGTTTGTAACAGCACTAAACTAAATCCCATTACTGACATCCCACACAGCACGCCATAGCTGGGATTATTATTGGGATCAATCTCTTTGGCTAACGGCATTAATTCGTCCACGGAGAGCGCCACCATGATTCCTGCAACCGCCGCCATGATTGCCGCCATGACTACCGGGGAAATCATGCTACCAAGGATTAACCACGCCAGAACGCCGCCGAGAATTTCCGCCAGCCCAGAAATCCCCGCCCACAGAATTGCGGTGCGTTTCGACCCCGTTGCCGCGTAAACCGGCCCCGCAACCGCCAGACCTTCAGGAATATTGTGCAAAGCCACGGCCAGTGCGATGCCAAAGCCCAGCTCCAGGTTACTGCTTGCCGTAACAAAGGTGGCAATCCCTTCCGGGAAGTTATGCAGACTGATTCCAAGAGTGAGCAGAATAGCAGTGCGCTTGAGTGATTTGGGCAACGGTTGCACCGATTTTTGCATTAAATCCTGCGGATGCGCATGCGGCAACATGCGGTCCAGACCAAAATAGCCCAGCAGACCAAAAATAAACATCCCGTAGCCCAGAACGGGGGACATTCCTTCGGCGGCTAATGCGGCAGGGAGCATCTCCATCAATGAGATCAGCAACATGATCCCCGCCGCAAACCCTAGCGAAAATGCCAGCAGTCGGTTCGAGGGTTTTTGCCCGAGAACGCCGAGAAACGCACCAATAAACGTGGCTGCCCCCGCCAGTATGGTCAGAATGAGAGGTACTGACATCGACAACTCCTTATAAATCTTCACCTTCAGGCAGATCGTCAAAATAACTGATGATCATCATCATCGTTATCCGGGTTCTTACTCCGCCGAACGAGCGTATTGTGAGGATATCAAAATGACACCTTTAGTTAAGGATATCATCATGTCTTCAACACGTATGCCAGCATTGTTTTTAGGTCACGGTAGTCCGATGAACGTGCTGGAAGATAATTTGTATACCCGCAGCTGGCAGAAGTTGGGGATGACATTGCCACGCCCGCAAGCGATTGTCGTGGTTTCGGCTCACTGGTTTACCCGTGGTACAGGAGTGACTGCGATGGAGACGCCGCCAACGATTCATGACTTTGGCGGCTTTCCGCAGGCGCTGTACGACACCCATTATCCGGCTCCTGGCTCACCGGCTTTGGCTCAGCGATTGGTTGAGCTGTTAGCGCCAGTGCCTGTCACACTGGATAAAGAAGCCTGGGGCTTTGACCACGGCTCGTGGGGGGTGCTGATTAAGATGTATCCGCAAGCGGATATCCCGATGGTGCAGTTAAGTATTGATAGCACCAAACCCGCCGCCTGGCACCTTGAGATGGGGCGTAAACTGGCAGCGCTGCGAGATGAAGGAATAATGTTGGTCGCCAGCGGTAACGTGGTGCATAACCTGCGCACGGTGAAATGGCATGGCGATAGTTCCCCCTATCCGTGGGCGACGTCGTTTAATGAGTATGTGAAAGCGAATCTGACGTGGCAAGGACCGGTGGAGCAGCATCCTCTGGTGAATTATCTCGACCATGAAGGTGGCGCGTTATCGAATCCAACACCGGAGCATTACCTGCCGCTATTGTATGTTTTAGGTGCATGGGATGGGCAGGAGCCAATTACCATTCCGGTCGATGGTATAGAAATGGGCAGTTTAAGTATGTTGTCGGTGCAGGTAGGTTAATAGATGAAGAAAACCGAAGCCAATTTCTGGCTTCGGTTTGCATTACCTTACTTTCTCAGCAGCTTGAGTCCCCATGCGCCGCTCATCACTAATAGCAGCAATAAGCAAAGACCAAAAGCCAACATACAGGCCTGAGCCATGTTCATAAAGTGCCACGGCGGTAGCAGATACCAGCCTTCAGATTGCTGATACATCGCCACAAACCACTGCTGCATACTGCTCAGTGTGACGCCATCGGGAACGATTGGCGCATCATAGCCGCAATCCCCGGTAGGTTTGAACCAGTTTGGTGCCCACTGTGCCAGCGGCAGGTTAAAGGGGAAAGTTGGATCGGTAGAGCAACCCTGAACGCCAAACAGTGAATCGGGATCCGGGTTATGCACCGCATGGTGGATATCGTTCAGTTTGAATGAAAACTTCAGCCCCATGATGCTGCCGTAAAATGCCATCACGCAGCCAATCAGCTTAAGGATGATGTTCTTCGGGTTGATCGCCGCAACCAATCCTCCAATAACCATCACCAACATGGCATAGCGAATGTATACACATTGCTCACAGGGGGCCATGTAGAGATAGATCTGGAAGAAAGAGTGCGCCAGGATAATTAACGCGCCCATCGCAACGGCCATTAACAACCACAAAAAGCGTTGCTCCTGTCATCTGACCAGTGTGTCGACTGGTGATGTGCGAAGGTCTTTCCACATTCCCTTAATACCCATAGCCTGTTTCCCTGTTATTTGCTTGCTAACTCACGGATAAGGTCTGCCATCGCGTCGATGGATTTGATGCTCTTGGTGTAGATCAAGTACTTACCATTAACGACATAAGCTGGAACACCCTGGATTTTGGCGACTTCATAAGAGGCTTTCCATTTTTCCAGTGTTTCTTGTACCGCTGGCTCTTTCAGTGCAGCTTCAAAATCCGCCTGGCTCATACCAGCAGCATCCAGACCCGTTTTGATAAAGGCCGCGGGATCTTTACCGTCAGACCAGCGTTCTTTTTTGTCGTGATAAGCCGCGTAGTAGGCAAACTTGGCTTTCTTAAACTGAGAGTTAGCATCAAATAAGGAAATACCTGCTGCTTTATCTTTATTGATCAAGACAGCAAAGACTTCGCTCGCCTGTTTACCGTATTCGCCTTTGGTTTCCAGATGGAACGGCGTGAAAGCAACGACATCTTTCACTTTTTCCGATACCGGACCGGTAACCGCTTTGTCGTACTTGTAACAGAACGGGCAGGCGTAGCTGAATACCTTAATCAGCGTTTTGTCGGCATTCGGAATCGGTTTTTCCAGGACCATATAATCCGTGCCTTCGGTAAATGCAGAAGCAGTAAATGAAACCGCCAGAGCCGCAGTAAGTAGTACGCTTTTAAACAGTGATGAGATCCCTAATTTCGACATTTTTATTCCCTTCTTAATTATTTAAACATCTGTTTTGGACGGACTAACAGCGCACGGTAGTGAGTCTGGTTGGGTTTATCAGACATCACGTCGATTTCCACTTTCACTTCTTTGGTTTTGTAGTCGATCTCGTTCAACTTACCGACGGTCGGCTGACCGACGTCAAACAGATGAATGGAGCCACCGAAGCCGAACATGGTGTCACGGTCAGCCTGGTATTCGATAATGGAGGTGATTGGGCTATAGAAATCGTAACCGCGTTCTTTACCGTATTCCCAAACTTGCTGAACGGTACCTTTCTTCTCATCAATCTTATATTCCACAAAACGGGAATATTTCATGGTTGGTAAGGCAGGTTGTTCCAGATGGCGACCGTCGCCGTTATCAAAGATAGTGAGTGTACCTTTGCTGGAGATCCATGCGGTATGCTGGGTATAGGTGAAGTCGAAGTCTGAGTTTTCACACAGGCCATTTTCGTTACAGGTGATCGGCTTACCGTTAGCGTCAACGGGTTTCAGCAATTTGCTGGCCAATGGTTTTTCCCAGCCTTTCGAGGGGGCAAGGATCCATTTCACTTGTTTATCACGACCAATTTTCACAACGCCCTGGTGACGAGAAGAGAGGATAATTGAGTCATCTTTCGCGTCATAGGCGATGGAGTTGACGTGCGCCCAGTTACGACCTGGCCCTACACCCAGCGCGTCGCCAAACGGCGTATCTGGTTCCAGTTTTGCCTGCTGTCCGGCGTGAGCAAGATCAACGTTAACGCAAACTGCGCCAGCATCCAGTGCACCGAGCAGAGCATCACGTTTCGGATCGAGGATCTTCGTCAGATCCCATACATCGACAACGCGACCAGATTTATCGACTTCGAGGATATGATCACGAATGGTGGTGACGTGTACGCCGTCATCGCGACGGTAGTTACTCTTACCTACGCGCAACAGTACCGTACCATTAGGCGTCTCAATGGATTCATGAGTGGCGTCAGCGAATCCGCGCGGCAGTTTATGATCTTCCAGCACCTGACCCATCATGTCGAACTCGTACCAGTGCTGGCCTTGTACTGCGGTAAAGGTGCCGCGTGGTGTTTCGCGGATACCCATCAGATAACCACGTTTGTTGATATTACGGTCACGGCCATCGTAGAAGGTGTCTTGATCCAGCCACCAGCGGTATTCACCTTCGGTATCGACAATGAAAGTAAAGGGGGCGATATCAAAAGGCAGTGCGCCGGTTGCCGGACCTGCATCGAGGATCCCGGCATTTTTATCTTTCTCACCGTGCCAGTGGAGATCGGAACCTTGTGCCGTAAAGGTGTGGGTATTAACCAGATAGAGGCGATCTTCAAAACCAGGTGCGACTTTAACGACTTTGGTCTGCTGTAGATCAGAGATGGAACGGTTATCCATGTAATTGTTGACGATGGCTGAAGTTTGCACCACGTAATCATCTTTCATGGCCTTGCCGTTTTCTTTCCACTCAACGGTCACTTTGTTGGCAAATTTCTGATAAAGACCAAAAATCGGTACACCATCGTAAGTTTTTAGGGACTCCTGGCCCACGGGATAGCTGATTTCAACACCTTTTTCGCCCTTCCCGTGGACGGTAACTTTGACGTCAGAAATGACGTGGCTATCTAAGTCAACCAGAGCGGTCAGTGGGGCATTGCCGTAGGGGTCGACAATGACTGCACCGAGTTGCCCGGCAGGTGGTGCAGGTTTAAAACCCGCCGCCATTACGCCAGTTGCAGACAATCCCAGAGCTAATGCCACCGTTCCAGCTACCAGTGTTTTTCTATATTTATCAAACATGGATATATCTCCTTATATAACGCAAATATATAATAATGATGAATATCGACTGTTGAGATGGTACTAATAAATTTGTTTTGTGAATGAAAAATGTGACTCTAATAAAATATGAGAATGTTTTGCTGCTTTTGAATATGTTGTTATTTGTTGAAACAACTATTTATTTTAATGGATAGTATGGTGGCGATATATTAATAACAATGTTCAATATTGCGTAGTGTGATCTCTGTGACATTGTTTTTTAATTATTAAATTAAAATATGAAGAGATAAAAACAAAATATTTAATATATATCAATGTGTTATGCGGTAATTTATTTACTTACTTTAATTGCAATATCACTTACATATGACGATTTAACATTAAATTGGTTATTAATGTTAAATAAAGGTTGGAGATGTGTGGCTTTATATATTGATGGAGATTATAAATGATGGATTATGAAAAGTTGCCCCGATTATCGGGGCAATATTAAGCTGTATTATTCAACAAAGATATGAGGGTAGAAGCGTGACATATCTTGGGTGATCAATGCACGGTCTTCACGAATGCCAATTCCGGCGGGTTGATCGTTCACCAGCCAGCTACCAATCAACATATAGCTGTCGCCAAATTTCGGCAGCGGATGGAATTGTTGAACAATCATGCCTTCTTCGCCATACGGACCTTCTGCCGCTTCAATGGTTTTGCCATTCTCGATAATCGACACGTTTGCGCCTTCACGCGAGAAGATTGGCTTAACCACATATTTTTCCATTTCTGGATGATCATCTTCCGCAAAATAAGCGGGCAACAGGTTCGGATGATTCGGGAACATCTCCCACAGTAGCGGCAGAAGTGCTTTGTTGGAGATAATGCTCTTCCACGCCGGTTCCAGCCAGCGTACGCCAGCATCTTCCAGCTTGGTGGAGAACATCTCGCGCAGCATAAACTCCCACGGATACAGTTTGAACAGGTTAGCGATGACCTGATCCTGTAAATCCGTGAACTGACCTTTTTCACCTAAACCGATATCGTCGATGTACAGGAACTCGGTAGCAATTTCAGCTTCCGTCGCGCAGTCCTGCAAATACTGGATGGTGCCACGATCTTCCACCGTGTCACGACAGCAGGTGAGATGCAGCAACTGGAAGCCATACTGTTCACGCAGCTCGACAAAGCGATCGATCAGCTTTTCTTGCAGACTGTTAAACTGGTCACTGCCTTCCGGCAGGTTGCCCGCGTTAAGCTGATCTTCCAGCCAGATCCACTGAAAGAATGCTGCTTCATACAGTGACGTGGGCGTATCGGCATTATTTTCCAGAAGTTTAGGTTCGCCAGTGCCATCCCACGCCAGATCAAGGCGTGAATAAAGCGACGGCTGGTGCGTCAGCCATGACTGACGCACAAAACTCCAGGTATGTTTCGGTATGCGGAATTTGGTCATCAGCTCATCGCTGGCGATCACTTTTTCCACCACTTTCAGGCACATCTGGTGCAGTTCGGCGGTGACTTCTTCCAGCTTTTCAACCTGGGCGAGGGTCAACTTGTAGTAAGCATCTTCACACCAGTACGGCTCGCCGTACATGGTGTGAAAATTGAAACCGTATTCGTGAGCTTTCTCACGCCAGTCTGGGCGCTCGGTAATACTGACTCTTTCCATCGGTATCAGCCACCCATTGAACGAGAAGAGGTGCCGGTTGCGCTACGCTGCATAGTGCTTTGTTTGGCAACAGATTCACCAAAACCGCCGCGGGTAACGGTAGTGGTGGTCGCCGGTTTTGGTGCCATTGCCGTCTTCGGTACGGTCATGGTGCGGCCTGGCTGGGCTGCGCCATAGTTTTTACCCGTCGCGTCGGTATATTTACCGTAAGCCGGGCTGGCTGGGTTTTTCGAGGAGAACAGCGGCTGCTGTGCAAATCCCGCGCCGCCGCCCATCAGACGTCCCATCATGTAACCGGCCATCAGCGGCATCCAGAAACTCCCGCTGGATTGCTGGGCCTGCGCCTGGTTTTCAGGTGCCATGCCAGCCTGGGCTGGCGCCTGCTGGCACTGACCTTCACCAAATTCGGCAATACAGTCTTCACGAGTGGCGTATTTCGGCGCAGTACGTTCTGCTTCTTTCAGCGCATTGTTGTACGCGGTGGTACATTCGGCGCTTTTGCCTGGGTTTGCAGCTGAACAGTCGTCAGCATTTTGATAGAGAGACACTGTTTCATCACTCTTTTCACAGCCTGCCAGCATAAAAACAGTAGCAACAGCGAGAGCGACAGGTGTCAGGTGGCGTGCGCTCCAGTTTTTGCGGAACGATGCGTGGCGTATGGATTTTGTCCGTTTCATTTTTGTCTTCCAGGACCAGTGGTAAATACCCATCAGAATAGAGGATGGCTGGTCGAAATTGAAGCGAGAAGGGGGAAGAATGCGGCAGATAACCCGTATCTTTACGTTGCCTTACGTTCAGACGGGGCCGAAGCCCCGTCGTCGTCGTCAGTTACGGAAAGGGTTATGACCGTTACTGGTGTTAGTGCGTGCGGATGCTTGCTGAACGGCTGGTGCCGGGCTATCAGGTGCATAACCGTCAGCAATAGCATTCTGTTCTGGCGTTTGCGGCGCAACGTTTTCTGGATTAGTAGAAACCGGTTTGCTCAGCGCATTGTTCAGTGCCAGCAGATCCTGCTCGTTCAACGTACCCAGAGCTGATTTAATATTCAGCTGATTAATCAGGTAGTTATAACGCGCATTTGCCAGTTCTTGCTTGGCGTTGTACAGCGTAGTGGTCGCGTCCAACACATCAACAATGGTACGCGTACCAACCGAGTAGCCCGCTTCCATCGCGTCTAAAGAGCTTTGGGCGGAAACCACGGCTTGTTTGTAGGCGTTAATGCTACTGATAGATGCATTAATGTTGTTGAAGGAGGAACGCACGGTCTGCACGACGCTACGATGGGCGCTTTCCAGTTGCTCGCTGGCACCGACAAAGTTGTACTGTGCCTGTTTCACCTGCGAGTTAACCATTCCGCCCTGATAAATCGGCAGCGAGAAGCTCAGGCCCACTTTGTTCTGGCCCATATTGCTGTCGTCATACTGGCCTGCGGTCGCACCACGGGTTTTTGAACCGCTGTAAGAGGTGTCAGAAATTCCGGTAGAGGCCGTCAAATCCAGAGTCGGTAAGTGACCGTCCTGCGCCTGGCGAATTTGCTCGCGCGCCAGGTCCTGACTCAAACGTGCCTGTAACAGGGACAGGTTGCGTTTTTCGGCTTCTTTCAGCAGCGCGTTAACCGGCTGTGGCTTGTCGGTCTTGAAGTTTTCGACATTCAGCGCCGCCAGTTCCGGATAGTAGTTACCGGTGATCTGACGCAGCTGCTCAACGGCGTTGTCGAGGTTGTTACGTGCGGTCACTTCGTTCGCCAGCACGGTATCGTACTGTGCGCGGGCGTTCTGCACATCGGTGATCGCCACCAGGCCCACGTTAAAGCGTTGGGTGGTTTGATCTAACTGACGGTAGATTGCCTCTTTTTGTGCCTGAGTATAAGAAAGCACGTCAATGGCATTCAACACGTTGAAATAAGCGGTCGCGGTGTTGAGGATCAAAGTTTGTTGATCGGTCTGGTAAGTGACGTCCTGAATACCGGCAGCTTTTTCCTGCAAGGTCAGTGCGCGCCATTTCGACATATCGAAAATGGACTGGGTCAACTGCAGGGACGCACTGGTTGCGTTAGAGTTGATGCCGTTCGCGTCGCGGTAGCCGTTGCTGTAGGTGTAATCTGCACCTAAACCTAGCTGTGGCAGTAATGGACTGCGAGCTTCATTAATTTTTTCAAAGGCAGCATCACGATCGGCGGCAGACTTACGCAATTCCGGGTTACTAAGGCGTGCTTGCTGATAAACTTGCATCAGGTTCTCGGCCTGGCTCAACGAACTGAACCCAGAAAGGCTCAGGCCGATAAGAATGGGGAGCAATTTCTTCATTTGCATTCCTTGTGGTGAAGCAGTATTTAGCGCGATCAAACTGTAAAATTATTGCGGATTCTAGCAGAAGCCGCTACCGCAAAAGGTTGGCGTTACGTGCCATAGGGCATTAATGTGCCTCAATTTAACACATGACTGCTCAAACGGCAGTCAAACGTCTCTGAAATTCACATTTTATTCACTATTAGTGCCAGGACATTAGCCATGCTTAAGCCAGACAACCTGCCCGTTACATTTGGCAAAAACGATGTAGAAATTATTGCACGAGAAACACTTTATCGCGGCTTTTTTTCATTAGATCTTTATAGATTTCGCCATCGTCTATTCAACGGACAAATGAGTCATGAGGTCCGACGGGAAATTTTTGAACGCGGTCACGCCGCAGTCTTGCTACCCTTTGACCCAGTGCGCGATGAAGTTGTACTGATTGAGCAGATACGAATCGCCGCGTATGACACTAGCGAAACGCCCTGGTTACTGGAAATGGTTGCCGGGATGATTGAAGAAGGTGAGAGTGTGGAAGATGTTGCCCGTCGCGAAGCGATTGAAGAGGCGGGACTAAAAGTGAAACGGACCAAACCGGTGTTAAGTTTCCTGGCAAGCCCGGGCGGCACCAGCGAGCGTTCGTCAATTATGGTGGGCGAAGTGGACGCCACGACCGCAAGCGGTATTCACGGTCTGGCTGATGAAAACGAAGATATTCGCGTTCATGTGGTAAGTCGGGAACAGGCATACCAATGGGTAGAAGAGGGGAAAATCGACAACGCAGCGTCGGTCATCGCTTTGCAATGGCTGCAACTGCATCATCAAGCGTTAAAAAATGAGTGGGCATAAATGAAGCGTTACACACCTGACTTTCCTGAAATGATGCGCCTGTGCGAGATGAACTTTTCACAATTGCGCCGTTTGTTACCGCGCAATGACGCACCCGGTGAAACTGTAAGCTATCAGGTGGCAAACGCACAATATCGGCTAACGATTGTGGAATCGACCCGATACACTACCCTGGTGACTATTGAACAGATTGCGCCCGCGATCAGTTACTGGAGCCTTCCGTCGATGACGGTGCGTCTGTATCATGACGCGATGGTGGCTGAAGTGTGTTCAAGTCAGCAGATTTTTCGCTTCAAAGCGCGGTATGATTATCCTAATAAAAAGTTGCATCAACGCGACGAAAAGCATCAAATTAATCAGTTTTTAGCGGACTGGTTGCGATACTGTTTAGCACATGGAGCGATGGCGATTCCGGTTTATTAGCGTCGTGAAACCTAAGGACACCATTTGGAAAGCCTGTTAACCCTTCCTCTGGCTGGTGAGTCCAGAGTCAGGATTTTACAAATTACCGATACTCACCTGTTTGCGCAAAAGCACGAAGCCCTGTTAGGGGTTAACACCTGGGAGAGTTACCAGGCAGTGCTGGAGGCGATTCGCCCACACCAGCACGAATTCGACCTGATTGTCGCGACAGGTGATTTAGCGCAGGATCAAACGGCTGCGGCCTATCAGCACTTCGCTGAAGGCATCGCAAGTTTTCGTGCGCCCTGCGTCTGGCTGCCGGGCAACCATGATTTCCAGCCTGCGATGTACAGCGCGCTACAGGACGCGGGTATATCTTCAGCGAAACGCGTGTTTATCGGTGAACAGTGGCAAATCCTGTTGCTGGACAGCCAGGTGTTTGGCGTACCGCACGGTGAGCTAAGCGAGTTTCAACTCGAGTGGCTGGAACGTAAACTGGCTGATGCGCCAGAGCGCCATACCTTGCTTTTGTTGCATCATCATCCGTTGCCTGCGGGCTGTAGCTGGCTTGACCAACACAGTCTGCGTAACGCGGGTGAACTGGATAACGTGCTGGTGAAGTTTCCGCACGTCAAATATCTGTTATGCGGCCATATCCATCAGGAACTGGATCTCGACTGGAACGGTCGTCGCCTGCTGGCAACGCCATCGACCTGCGTGCAGTTTAAGCCGCACTGTTCCAACTTCACGCTGGACACTATCGCGCCCGGTTGGCGTACGCTGGAACTCCATGCCGATGGCACGCTGACCACAGAAGTACACCGCCTGGCAGACTCCCGTTTCCAACCAGATACCGCTTCAGAAGGTTACTGATGTCGACGCTTCTTTATTTACACGGTTTCAATAGTTCGCCGCGTTCTGCGAAAGCGAGCTTGTTGAAAAACTGGCTGGCGGAACATCACCCTGACGTTGAGATGATTATTCCGCAGTTACCGCCGTATCCTTCTGACGCGGCAGAACTGCTGGAATCCATTGTCCTGGAACATGGCGGCGATTCGCTGGGTATTGTCGGTTCGTCACTGGGGGGATATTACGCCACCTGGTTGTCGCAATGTTTTATGCTGCCCGCAGTGGTGGTAAACCCGGCGGTGCGCCCGTTTGAACTGCTGACGGACTATCTCGGTCAGAACGAGAACCCCTACACCGGGCAGCAATATGTGCTAGAGTCTCGCCATATTTACGATCTCAAAGTCATGCAGATTGACCCGCTGGAAGCGCCGGATTTGATCTGGCTGCTGCAACAGACGGGAGATGAAGTGCTGGATTACCGCCAGGCGGTGGCGTACTACGCTTCCTGCCGCCAGACTGTTATAGAAGGCGGCAACCACGCATTCACGGGCTTCGAAGATTATTTCAACCCGATCGTCGATTTTCTTGGTCTGCACCATCTCTGACGATCAACTCGAATTACTAACTTAAACCATGACGCAAACTTATAACGCTGATGCCATTGAGGTACTCACCGGGCTTGAGCCGGTTCGCCGCCGTCCGGGGATGTATACCGATACCACTCGCCCTAACCATTTGGGGCAAGAAGTCATTGATAACAGTGTGGATGAAGCACTGGCGGGTCACGCAAAACGCGTGGACGTTATTTTACATGCTGACCAGTCGCTGGAAGTGATTGACGATGGCCGTGGGATGCCGGTGGATATTCACCCGGAAGAAGGTGTTCCGGCGGTAGAACTGATTCTTTGCCGTTTGCACGCGGGCGGTAAATTTTCTAACAAAAACTACCAGTTCTCTGGCGGTCTGCACGGCGTGGGGATCTCGGTGGTTAACGCCCTGTCAAAGCGCGTAGAAGTTAACGTGCGCCGCGATGGTCAGATTTATAACATCGCCTTTGAAAATGGCGAAAAGGTGCAGGATTTGCAGGTTGTCGGCACTTGCGGTAAACGCAATACCGGTACCAGCGTGCACTTCTGGCCGGATGAAACCTTCTTTGACAGCCCGCGCTTCTCTGTTTCACGCCTTACACATGTGCTGAAAGCCAAAGCGGTATTGTGTCCTGGCGTTGAGATCACTTTTAAAGATGAGATCAACAATACCGAACAACGCTGGTGCTATCAGGACGGTCTGAATGATTACCTGGCGGAAGCGGTAAACGGCCTGCCGACACTGCCGGAAAAACCGTTTATCGGTAACTTTAACGGTGAAACGGAAGCCGTTGACTGGGCGCTGCTGTGGCTGCCGGAAGGTGGCGAACTGCTGACCGAAAGTTACGTCAACCTGATCCCAACGATGCAGGGCGGTACGCATGTTAATGGCCTGCGTCAGGGGCTGCTGGATGCGATGCGTGAGTTTTGCGAATACCGCAACATCCTGCCGCGCGGCGTGAAGCTGTCGGCGGAAGATATCTGGGATCGCTGTGCCTATGTGCTGTCAGTAAAAATGCAGGATCCGCAGTTTGCCGGGCAGACCAAAGAGCGTCTCTCTTCGCGTCAGTGCGCGGCATTCGTTTCGGGCGTGGTGAAAGATGCCTTCACCTTGTGGCTGAACCAGAACGTTCAGGCGGCTGAACTGCTGGCGGAGATGGCGATTTCCAGCGCCCAGCGCCGTATGCGTGCGGCCAAAAAAGTGGTGCGTAAAAAGCTGACCAGCGGCCCGGCACTGCCTGGCAAACTGGCAGACTGTACCGCGCAGGACCTTAACCGTACCGAACTGTTCCTCGTGGAAGGTGACTCCGCAGGCGGATCTGCCAAGCAGGCGCGCGATCGTGAATATCAGGCGATCATGCCGCTGAAAGGTAAGATCCTTAACACCTGGGAAGTCTCTTCCGACGAAGTGCTGGCTTCGCAGGAAGTGCACGATATTTCGGTAGCGATCGGTATCGATCCTGACAGCGATGATCTTAGCCAACTGCGTTATGGCAAGATCTGTATCCTGGCGGATGCTGACTCCGATGGTCTGCACATTGCCACGTTGCTCTGCGCCTTGTTTGTAAAACACTTCCGTACGCTGGTGAAACATGGTCACGTATATGTAGCGCTACCACCGCTCTACCGCATTGACCTTGGCAAAGAGGTCTATTACGCCTTGACGGAAGAAGAGAAAGAGGGCGTGCTCGAACAATTAAAACGCAAGAAAGGCAAGCCAAATGTCCAGCGTTTTAAAGGTCTGGGTGAAATGAACCCGCTGCAACTACGTGAAACCACGCTCGACCCGAACACTCGCCGTCTGGTGCAGTTGACTATCGATGATGAAGACGATCAGCGTACCGACGCGATGATGGATATGCTGTTGGCGAAGAAACGCTCGGAAGATCGCCGTAACTGGTTGCAAGAGAAAGGTGACATGGCGGAGATTGAGGTCTGATAATCTTCCCGTCAGGAGAATAAAACATAGCCCGGTATACACGCGTATACCGGGCTTTTTTTATCAAAATTCCATTTTCACCGTGAATTGCACTTCACGCGGATCGCCAATCTGATTACCCAGATTATTTGTGGCGATGGAAGAGGTGTAATACGTTTTATCAAACAGGTTTTTGACGTTTAATTGCAGAGTGACCGGATACTGCAATTTCATTTTGTATGCGGCGAAGGCATCGGCAACAAAATAGCCTGGCAGATAATAGTCAGCCCCATTGGTTGCCGAACGACGGCTTACGCCATGTCCACCACCGCCAAACGTCAGTGTGTTATTGCCTGGCATGTTATGAATATCATAGGTCAGGAATAGCGAACCGGTATGACGAGGAACATTCGGCAATGGTTTTCCTGCATAATCAGGATCTTCCAGAACCTTAGCATCGGTATAGCCGTAGCTGGCAATGATATTAATGTTTTCAGTTAATGCTCCCGCAAGGTCGACTTCTACCCCTCTTGAACGAACGCGGCCTGCCGTTTTGGCGATGGTTTCATCACCAATACTTTCGGTATACAGCACGTTACGTTTATGGATATCAAACAGCGCAATATCTGCGGTTATACCATCGAACAGCTCGAATTTTGCCCCGACTTCGTAAGCATTAGATGATTCCGGTGGAAGATCGCCAATGTAGCTGGCAATTGACGATTGCGGCATAAATGTTTGCGAATAATTAGCAAATAAGGATACCGATGGCGTCAGTTTGTAGACCAACCCCAGTTTGGGCGTCCATTGTTCATCGCGGCTGTCAGTATTGACATTAAAAGGACGGCCTTTACCCGCATATTGCGTGTAATACTGATAGCGGATCCCGGCGACGGCAATCCAGTTATCGGTCAGATAGAGTGCGTCCTGTGCATAAGCTGAGTAGCTCTCCTGTTTGATCGTCTGATCGCTGTCCGACACCGAAACCGTTGTGCATTTGCTGGTATTGCCATAAATGGGGTTGTAGATATTGAAATCTTTAGCGTTTTTACAGCGAATCATATCTGTGCGCAGAAGATCATAATATTCATATGACACCCCACCCAGAATCTCATTATAGAATCCGGCAATATCAACATTCCCTTGCAGATCCGCACGAGTAGAATGCATACGCTGTGTAGATCCCTGAGTTGCATCAACACGCCGTGTCAGCGTTCCTGTCGTTGCATCATACGCGGTAACACGAGCCTGATTATCGCTGTATTTATCCTGGCTGTAGCTGTAATCAAAGCGCGCTGTCCACTGGCTATTGAGATGATATTCTGCGTTGAGTTGCGCCAGATCGGACTGACCATCTGTAATATTAAACGGTTCGTCGAAACGTATTTTTCGATCAACGTTTACGGGCTGTTTCGTCGTAAGGTCGAAAATCGTTCCACGATCGAACGGCGTTTTATAATCCCGATGTGAATAGAGCATGGTTACTGTTGCATTATCACCAAACCAGGTGAGTGATGGGGCAATAAATGTGCTGCGCTCTTTACCGAAATTCCGCCAGTAATCTTCATCCTGCACTTCCCCCGTCAGGCGGTATGCCAGCTGAGTGCCTTCAATGGGACCTGTGATATCCAGTTGCCCAGTGCCTCCGCCAAAACTGGAGGAAGTGGCTGAGACAGTACCATGGAATGTTTTTTCCGGGCGCTTTGTCACGACGTTAATCAGTCCGCCAGGATCGAGAATGCCATACAGCGTGGAGGCCGGACCTTTTAGCACTTCTACACGTTCTGTTGCAGCGTTGAAGCTGCGAGGAAGTACGGTTCGCAGACCGTTGGTCATGATGGATCCATCCCGGTTAGCACCAAACCCACGACGTACAAAGGCGTCCTGAGTTCCGCCTAATGTATTGGTCTGTACCACGTTACTGACGTTATAAAGCGCCTCATCCAGCGTTGTCGCATTCTGATTTTCCAGAACCTGATCGCTAACCGTATTGACCACTTGCGGGATATCCAGCATCGGCATATCGGTTAATGTCGCCGTGGAGCTGCTCAGAGGTTGATAACCATCGGTCGCCTCAGTTGCGGTATTTGCATCCGCTGTAACAGTGATTGTTTCGCCATCTTTGGTCGTTGCAGTGTCGGTTGCATGAATCATTGGTGCTGCAAAGAGCAGTGAAAAGAGCGCCCGACCTTTGATTCCTGAGAATGAAGGTGTGAACTTAGCCATTTAGTCTGTTATCCCAAAAACTCACGGATTGTCGTGAGTGAAAATTGTTTCTTGTTGCTCACTAAGCACTATCCGTTTGTTATTTCGCCATCGGATATGTAATTGAGAATCATTCAATCATGAGGTGATGTAGTAGTAAATGAGAAATAACAAAAAATTGCTACATGTATTTTTATGAGAGGTTAATGCAATTCAATTGATGGCAAATTATTAATATTTAATGGTTTTATTTTTATTTTTAAAAATATTTCACCTGTTATTTACCTTGTTTTTGTATGGCTTTTAACTTCTTGACTACTACATTTTGTGGCGTCAAACTCTCAAAGGAGAATGAGTTTTATTTTTGTTTGTCTTTGATTAAGTTGGCGTACACGTGGCACATAACGCAAAAGGGCAGGGGCTGATCCTCGACAATGTTTCTGCCGGGTATCACAAGAAAATCATTGTTGATGGTGTTTCTTTCTCCGTTCCCACAGAAAAAATGACCGTTCTGGTTGGGGCAAACGGCTGTGGAAAGTCGACGTTGCTCAGCACCATTGCACGTATCTTGCAACCTATGGGCGGCTCGATATTGCTGGATGGTAAAGCGATTCACGAGCAACCAACGAAAGCGTTATCCCGTAGACTTGGGATCTTGCCGCAGTCGCCATTATTGCCGGAGGGCTTAACCGTTTATGAACTGGTGTCGCGTGGGCGTTTTCCCTGGCAGAATTTCATACGTCAATGGAGCGACGCCGACGAGCAGGCGGTAGAAGAGGCCCTGAAATTAACCGGTACGCAGGAGTTTGCACATTTACCTGTTGAAAAACTCTCTGGTGGGCAGCGCCAGCGTTGCTGGATTGCGATGGTATTAGCGCAAAAGACGCCTTATATCCTGCTGGATGAACCCACAACCTGGCTTGATTTACGTTATCAGGTTGAAATTCTTGAGTTATTACATGATTTAACGCGTCATCACGGGCGTACAGTCGTCGTGGTGTTGCATGATCTGAATTTTGCCGTCAATTATGGCGATACGTTGATATTTTTACGCCAGGGAAAAGTGGTGCGTGTATTGAATGAGGGGGAGCATTGCACGCCTGAGCTGGTAAAAGCTGTCTTTGACGTTGATGTTCACGCATCAATAAATCCTCTGACGGGAAAGCCGTTTTTCATGCCGTTTCGTGGTGTAGAAAAAGTATGATGCGCACAGGACTGGTTACTGTAATTTTCCTCGCCTTACTGCTGGTGGGATGCGTGGTATATCCAGGGATTGGTGCCCGATTTATTGCACCACAAACGGTGTTGCAGGCATTTCTTCATTTTGATCCGCAAAACTTCGATCACAACGTAATTGTAAGACTCCGTTTGCCGCGTTTAGCGGCAGCATTGCTTACCGGTGCTTCTCTTGGTGTTGCCGGTGCTTTGTTGCAGGCTGTCATTCGTAACCCATTGGGGGAGCCACATATTTTAGGCTTAAATGCCGGAGCCGCTCTTGCTGTCGTTGCCGCCAGTGCGCTTGGACTGGCCTTTCCTGTTGGACGCCCACTATTGGCATCTGCGGGAGGCGCGTTATTGTTTCTGTTGATATTGCTGCTTTCCTCCGCAGGGCGTTCAGGGTTAACGCCAATGAAAGTTACTTTATGCGGCGTGGCGCTATCGGCGTTTGTTTCCTCAATAACGGCTGCAATCCTGATTCTTGACGAACAAACGCTGCTGGCAATGCGGACATGGTTAGCGGGTGATTTAGCGGGGCAGGATTGGGCGACGCTGGGTACGTCCGCCTGGTTTTCTCTGGGGGGATTTGTGTTAGCCCTTTACCTTGCGCCCTCTCTTAACATGTTGGCACTGGGCGATCGCATGGCGCAGGGGCTGGGCGTCTCGGTACTGCGCACGCGAACATTCGCCCTGCTTGCGATCGCGTTGCTCTGTGGCGCAGCCGTATCAATTGCTGGCCCCATTGGTTTTGTCGGCCTGCTAGTACCGCAGATTGTCCGGCGTCTGGTATCAGTGGATCTGCGCGTTCTGCTCCCTCTTTCAGCCTGTGTCGGTGCCTTACTGCTATTACTGGCAGATATTATTGCCCGGACGCTTTTCACGCCCCATGAGTTAGCGACCGGTGTCATGACGGCGTTAGTTGGTGCGCCTGTTTTTGTCATTATGGCGACGAGGATGTTCAAATGAGTCGGATAATGAACGTCGGGCTACGCCCACTACGTGTTGGTAAGTTTTCGACACTGGTACGCCCTAAAAATCTGGTGTTGCTTGGTGGGCTGTTTCTGTTTGCGGTTGGAATACTGATATTCGGTCTGATGCATGGCTCTTTCTCCGTCCCGGCATCGGAAGTAGGACGAGCATTGTTCTCTCCTGAAAACGTAAGCACAGACGCACGTTATATTGTGCAGGATATTCGCTTGCCGAGAGCCATCATGGCATTGCTATGCGGGGCCATGTTAGGTATGGCGGGGGCCGCAATGCAATCCATTGCGCGTAACGGCCTTGCCGATCCCGGTTTAATCGGCGTCAAAGAAGGATGTAGCGTGGCGGTGCTGTGGCTGATCTTCCAGTTTCCCATGCTGGGAATGTTCTGGCGTCCAGTGGCTGGTCTTGCTGGTGGCTTGTTGGTGGCTTTAATCGTGATTTTTTGCGCGCGCGATATTTCCCGTCCGCGATTTGTTCTGATTGGCATTGGTGTTTCCTGGTTTTTCGCCGCCGGTATCGGTGTATTTATGACCACTGCAGATGTTCGAGATGTACAAACTGCATTGATGTGGCTATCGGGAAGCCTGCATGCAGCTAACTGGATGTTAGTCGGTATTTCAGCCTGTTGGATGTTGCCAGCCGCTCTTTTATTGCTGTTTACCGCTCGGACGGCGGATATCGCTCTGCTTGGTCACCAGGTTGCCACCGGGTTAGGCGTGAATAGTTCTCGTCTGGCGTTGCTACGTGTCGCCGCACCAATAATCCTGACAGCCGTCTGCGTTTCGTGTGTTGGTAACATCGGTTTTGTCGGATTGATAGCACCCCATATATCACGTTTTATTCTACGTGGCGGGCAGACGACATTACTGCTGGGGAGCGCCGTATCGGGGGCGTTGTTAGTTATCCTGGCGGATAGCATTGGTCGTTTGGCTTTTTTGCCTTTGCAACTGCCTGCCGGAATCATTATTTCATTGATTGGTGGACCATTCTTTTTGTTACTGCTCTGGCAGCGCAGGAACAGTTTTTAACGGGAGTTATATGCGTTTATTTTTTTCTCTGCTGATACTGTTGTCATTCTTTGCCCGCGCGACAGAACCTGTTCAGGTCTTTACTGATGATTTAGGGCGCAAAGTCACTGTTCCTGCTCATCCAAAGAGAATTGTCTCTTTACACGATCTTGATATCACTATCCCTCTGATTGAGCTCGGTGTACCACCTGTCGCCAGCCACGGGCGAACCCGGCCTGACGGTAGCCATTTCATTCGATCAGGCGCGTTATTGACTGGTGTCGACTTTGATAATTCATCGATCGCTTTTATTGGCACCGCTGATATTGATATTGAAGCGATTGTGGCGGCAAAGCCTGATCTGATCATCACAGAACCGACCCGTAATACGCCCATTGAACAACTGGAAAAAATTGCGCCCACGGTGAGCATTGATCATCTCAAAGGGGGCGCGCCAGAAATCTACCGCAAGCTGGCAGAACTTACAGGAACGCAGTCGCAGCTGGCGATACTTGAACGCCGCTATCAGGCACAAATCAATGCGCTGAAGGTGACGCTGGACAGCCAAAAAATAACGGTATCGGTGATTCAGGCAAATCAGGGAAAAATTAATGTGATGCATAGCTATCATTCGCTGGGGCGGGTATTACGCGATGCTGGTTTTCGTTTTCCGCCGCTGATTGAGAGCATTCCTGAAGGTGGGCGAATGGATGTGAGCGCGGAGCGTTTACCTGAACTGGATGCCGATTTTATTTTTGCAACCTGGCGTGGTGACACCGGTGGTAAACCTCAGGATGAGCTGGCAGCAATGGAAAAAGTCATGCCGGGATGGTGTCAGTTTCTGACGGCCTGTCGTTCCGGGCGCTATGTGCTGATTTCTCGTGAAGAGGCGATTTCTAACTCCTTTGCATCTCTGGGGCTGATGGCTGCGCAGATACAATCACAAATTGCGGGACGACCTCTACCGGAGGCTAAATGATCCAGAAAGACAAAACGCGGGTTGATATTTATGGTGAGCGTTTTCGCACTCGCGCGAGTCAGTTAACGCCTGGGTTAAGAGCTGTCGCCAGCTACATTAATGAGCATCGTGAAGTGGTACTCGAGCAAACGGCGATGGAAATTGCGGCCACGTTGAACACTTCCGATGCCACAGTTATCAGGGCTATACAGGCTCTGGGGTTTGCCGGGCTGCGTGATCTGAAACGCACTCTGGAACAGTGGCTTGGTCCAGCCCTTAGTTCCAGCGAAAAGATGTCTACGACGGTGAGTAACTTGACGAGCGATGTTAACACCGCAATCGACTTTGTTCTTGAAGGGCATTTGTATACCTGTAATGTCCTGTCAGAGCCTGAAAACCGCCACGCGCTTGCGCAAGCGGTAGCGTTGTTGGTGCAGGCACGGCAAGTCGCAATTTTTGGCATTGGCGCTTCGGGTATTCTGGCGGACTATACCGCACGACTATTCAACCGCATAGGCTTACCTGCCACGGCACTAAACCGTACGGGTATTGGCCTTGCCGAGCAACTGATCGCGCTTCAACGTGGCGATGTTCTGATCATGATGGCGCAAAAATCTGCGCACCGGGAAGGACTGACAACGCTGCGTGAAGCGAGACGGCTGGGGATCCCTGTTATTTTGCTGACAAACGCGCTGGATTCACGTTTTAGCAAAGACGCCAGTATCGTGATTCATGTTCCGCGCGGGGATGAAAAGGGGAAAACGCCGCTACATGGTACGGTATTGTTGTGCCTGGAAATGATTGTCTGGTCGGTGGCTTCCGCGATGCCGCAGCGTGCGGTTAAAACCATTAAGCGAATTAACGATTTCCATCGGGGGTTGAAAACGGGAAGAAAGAATGGCTAATCTGACCTGAGGCCGGTAGCAAAACCGGCCTCTTTTCAGGAATGTTAAATCCCCGGTTGCAGGATGCGGATATTCATCTCCAGCACATCGCCTTTTACGGCCTCGCTGTACGCTTTCATGTGCGGGGTCTGCAAGTGCGCTTCAAGATGCGCGATGCTTTCCCACTGCTCAATCATCACGATAGAGTCCGGCGCCATAGACTGGAAACTCACGCCAGCAGCGCAATCCACCATCGGCGCATAGCCGTGGCAACCTTCTTCCTTCAGTACGGTTGGAACGATTTTAGCAAACTGATCCAATACCGCCTGACGGTGATGTTGACCAGGACGAGTACGGATTTCTGCGATTACTGTAATCATGGTTAACTCCTTCTAAAGCCAGAGCCCTAGTTAACCAAAAATCTCTACAAGATGCTTGCGATATTCTTCAGTATAGCGGGGAACATCAGGCATTTTTATCA
This sequence comes from Escherichia sp. E4702, assembly GCF_963883545.1. NCBI lineage: Bacteria > Pseudomonadati > Pseudomonadota > Gammaproteobacteria > Enterobacterales > Enterobacteriaceae > Escherichia > Escherichia sp. E4702. Next base: position 49,223 of record NZ_CAWORF010000003.1, read on the forward strand.
CATCATTAGCGATAAATGTCGGCAGCGGTTCCATACCCAGGAATTGGTTTGCTTTATGGAACGGCAGATACACGCCGTCAACGCCAACGCCGTGGAAGAATTGGTCTTTTTCGGTGAAGGCTTCCATTGGTGCGTTCCAGGTCAGGGAAAGCATATATTTTTTGCCCTGTACCAGGCCGCCAGAACCGTATTTTTTTGACGGATCTTTGCGGGTACGACCATCGCTGGCATACAGCGTGCCGTGACCTTCGGTGAACACATCATCGATATATTTCTTCACCGTCCACGGTGCGCCCATCCACCAACCTGGCATCTGCCAGATCACCACATCAGCCCAGAGAAAGTTTTGTACTTCGGCTTTGACATCGTAGTCGCTCTCGGCGCGAACGATGCGGACATCATGCCCGAGGTCGCGCAGCGTACCATCCGCGACTTCGGTCAAGGTGTCGTTCAGTTGACCATTGGAGTGGGCGAATTTTTTCGCGCCGTTGATAATCAGGATGTTGCTCATTTTTTATCCTCAAGGTGAGACGTTTGCCGACTATGGTACGTCACAGAGCGGTGCGGTGAAATTAGCAAAATGTGCAAAGTCTTTTGCGAATTTTGCAAAAATATCACCACTACCAGCTCACCTTCGCCTCAAATCCACCTTGTTCCGCATTCCCAAACACAACATTCATGCCATGCAATTTGGCGATTCGCTGGACAATCGATAGACCAAGCCCGCTGCCGGTAGCGGTTTGTCCTGGTGGGCGGTAGAAACGTTCACCAATTCGCGCAAGCGCCTCTGGCGTCACACCGGGGCCGTTGTCTCTTACGGTGAAATTATCTGCATTTAGAGTGACGTCCACCACGCTGCCCTGTGGACTGTAACGTACTGCGTTATCCAGCAGATTTCGTACCAGTAGACTTAGTAATAGCGGTTGTCCGGTGCGTTTGATGCCGCGGGCATTGAGCGTCAGCCGCACGTCAATTTTTGCCTGCTGCGCTGTATGGTAAATATCCATCACTGACGATTGCAGGAGGTCTTCAAGCGGGATCTCCGCGACATCCTGAAGGTTATCCAGCGAGTCGAGCCGCGACAGGGTGAGCAACTGATCAACCAGGCGTGTGGCGCGATCGATCCCCGAATGTAATTGCATCAGTGCTTTTTTCCGTGCCTGCGGATCATCGTCAGAAAGCTGTGCGACTTCGGTTTGTACTTTCAGCGCTGTTAACGGGCTACGCAGTTCGTGAGCGGCATCAGAGGTAAAGCGGCGCTCACGGACCATCATCGCATGTGTGCGGGCGAACAGTTGATTCAACGACTCGACCAGTGGACGTACTTCGCTGGGTACGCCAGTAGTATTGAGTGGTTTTTCCGAGTCAGGGTCACGCATACGTAGCGCCAGCGCCAGTTTGTTCAGCGGCGCGAGTTCACGCCCCAGTAGTACCATCATGATGATTAACATAATGGGCAGCGCGATAAGCCACGGGATCAGTTGTCCGATGACAATCGCCAGCGCCATGTCTTCGCGGTATTCCCATTCCTGACCTACAACGATGCGGTATTTACCATCAGACGACGTCATCCAGACAAAACGCCAGGGATCATCTTCATCTACCAGTTGACCGTTAGTAAATCCTTCACGTTGATAGCTGTAGGGAATGTCTTTTCCGTTATCGCCATCATTGAGCACCATTTTGCCGTCGTGGGTAAAGATGGCAAAGGTCAACGCATCGTCATCCACATGACCATGTTTTAATTTATTTGGTGTCCGTGCCATGCGATCCGCAGCGTTAATCTCGTTGAGATCGAGCGTACTTAACCGTTTGGCAAACAGCATCAGTTGGGTGTCGAACAGTTCATCGACGTTATCCGTTGTTTGCTTCCAGGCGACAAAGCTGGAAAGCAGCCAGGTCACCGAGGCCAGAATTAAAAAGATTAGCGTCAGCCTGACTCGCAGACTAAGACGTTGGGTAAATTTCATTTCTCACCTAATGTGTAGCCTATACCGTGAACGGTACGAATAAAGTCACTGCCAAGTTTGCGCCGCAGATGATGCACATGCACTTCAACGGCATTACTGGTGACCTCTTCGTCCCAGGTATACAGTTTTTCTTCAATCAGTTTGCGTGGCAGTACCCGACCAGCGTTACGCATCAGTAATTCCAACAGGGCAAATTCTTTTGGTTTCAGCGTTAAGGGTTCGCCAGCCAGCGTGGCGATACGTTTGCCGGGGTCGAGCATGACGTTACCGTGGCGCAGCTCGTTGCTGGCCTGGCCGTTGGTTCGGCGCATCAGAGCTTCCAGCCTGGCGGCGACTTCTATCAACGCAAAAGGTTTGCATAGATAATCGTCGGCTCCCAGGCGCAAACCTTCCACGCGTTCGGCCAGAGCGTCGCGAGCGGTGAGAATCAGTACCGGTTCACGCTGACCTTTACTCCGCCACTCGCGTAAAATATCGCGACCATCCATTCCCGGTAAGGTGAGATCAAGGATCACCGCGTCATAAGGCGCGCTATAAAGCGCCTCTTTTCCCTGACGGCCTTCCGTAAACCAGTCGACGCTAAAACCCATCTTACTCAGACCTGTTTTGATGCCATCGCCAATCAGCATGTCATCTTCTATCAGTAAAATTCGCATCTTTTCATCCCTGCGATAACTGTATTTGTTGCAAGTAAACCGTGTTGTAACGTGCTCTGTACAGCCCTAAATTTTCTTTTTTTTCCTTAAGAAGTTGTTAAGGACTATCTTGTTTAATGCTCGGAAACAGACATTAAAGGGAGTAACAAACATGAAAAAATTCGCAGCAGCAATTGCAGTAATGGCCCTGTGCAGCGCACCGGTAATGGCAGCAGAGCAGGGTGGTTTTTCTGGCCCATCGGCAACACAAAGTCAGACCGGAGGATTCCAGGGGCCGAACGGCAGCGTAACTAACGTAGAAAACGCGAAATCTCTGCGTGACGACACCTGGGTAACCTTGCGCGGGAATATCGTTGAGCGCATCTCTGACGATCTGTACCTGTTCAAAGATGCCAGCGGCACCATCAATGTAGATATCGACCACAAACGCTGGAACGGTGTGACGGTAACGCCGAAAGATACGGTTGAGATTCAGGGCGAAGTGGATAAAGACTGGAACTCTGTTGAAATTGACGTTAAACAGATCCGCAAAGTAAACCCGTAATTTTACCGCTCCCGGGACGCGTTCCCGGGAATAATTTCGCAGGGAGGCAAAATGAAAAACCAGACCTTGAAAGTAAGTGTTATCGATTTTCCATCCACCCATGTGGCGATGTTGCCACATCGCTGTAGCCCTGAGTTGCTTAACTACAGCGTGGCAAAATTTATCATGTGGCGCAAAGAGACGGGGCTTTCTCCTGTTAACCAAAGCCAGACTTTTGGCGTCGCCTGGGACGATCCTGCCACCACCGCGCCTGAAGCATTTCGCTTTGATATCTGTGGCAGCGTTAACGAACCGATTCCGGATAATCGTTATGGCGTGAGTAATGGTGAACTTACTTCGGGACGTTATGCCGTAGCCCGCCATGTTGGCGACCTGGATAACATATCTCACACTATCTGGACCATCATTCGCAACTGGCTTCCTGAAAGCGGCGAGAAAATGCGTAAAGCACCGCTCCTGTTTCACTACACCAATCTTGCCGAAGGGATGACAGAGCAGCGACTGGAAACGGATGTTTATGTGCCGTTGGTGTGATGGGGAATCTTGTGAGCCAAATGTGCCTTTGTGCTTGATAAATGGGTGGTTAACGAAAAGATTACTGCTCGCAAAAATTCTAAGTACCGCGATGCAGAGCATACCGTTTTGCAGCAGGTCGAGTATCTGGCCCTGGATAATTCGGTCACTGGCTATAACCGCTATCGCGCGGGAGAGGTCGATCTTACCTGGGTTCTGGCGCAGCAAATTCCCGCTATTGAAAAATCACGGCCTGGCGAGATGCAGATTATCCCGCGTCTGAACAGCGAATATTACAATTTCAACACGCGGAAACCGCCGTTTGACGATGTTCGTGTCCGGCGGGCGCTATATCTGACGGTCGACAGGCCGTTAATCGCGCAAAAGGTACTCGGGCTGCGAACGCCTGCAACCACGCTGACGCCGCCAGAGGTAGAAGTTTTTAGTGCGGCGACGTTCGATGAACTGCAACAGCCAATGAGTGAGCGCGTGGCGACGGCAAAAGCATTGCTGAAACAGGCGGGATACGACGCCTCTCACCCGCTACGCTTTGAACTGTTCTACAACAAATACGATCTGCATGAGAAAACGGCGATAGCCTTGTCTTCCGAATGGAAAAAATGGCTTGGCGCACAGGTGACGCTGCGCACGATGGAGTGGAAAACGTATCTTGATGCCCGGCGTAGCGGTGATTTCATGTTGTCGCGGCAGTCGTGGGATGCGACGTATAATGATGCTTCCACCTTCCTGAACACGCTTAAAAGCGATAGTGAAGAGAACGTCGGTCACTGGAAAAACACGCAGTATGACGCGTTATTGAATCAGGCGGCGCAAACCACCGATGCGGGGAAACGTAATGCGCTGTATCAACAGGCCGAGGCCATTATCAACCAGCAGGCTCCGCTCATTCCCATCTACTATCAACCGCTGATCAAACTGCTTAAACCCTACGTTGGCGGTTTCCCGCTGCATAATCCTCAGGATTATGTCTACAGCAAAGAGTTGTATATCAAGGCACATTGATGCCTTTATCGCCGCCGGAGCACGTCCGGCGGCGCTAATGACGCTGATCTCCTGTGACTCGACGCGGCAGATAATGTAGTATCTCCAGCAATATTGCCCCTTTGAAGGCTGGCGAATAAGTTGAGGAATCAGAATTAATGAGCGATATGGCAGAGCGCCTTGCGCTGCATGAGTTTACGGAGAACGCCTACTTAAACTACTCCATGTACGTGATCATGGACCGTGCGTTGCCGTTTATTGGTGATGGTCTGAAACCCGTTCAACGCCGCATTGTGTATGCGATGTCAGAACTGGGCCTGAATGCGACCGCCAAATTTAAAAAGTCGGCTCGTACTGTCGGTGACGTACTGGGTAAATACCATCCGCATGGCGACAGCGCCTGCTATGAAGCGATGGTGCTGATGGCGCAGCCATTCTCTTACCGTTATCCGCTGGTGGACGGGCAGGGGAACTGGGGGGCGCCGGACGATCCGAAATCGTTCGCAGCAATGCGTTACACCGAATCCCGCCTGTCGAAATATTCCGAGCTTTTATTAAGTGAACTGGGGCAAGGAACGGCAGATTGGGTGCCAAACTTCGACGGCACGTTGCAAGAGCCGAAAATGCTCCCCGCCCGCTTGCCGAATATTTTACTTAACGGCACCACCGGCATTGCCGTCGGCATGGCGACGGATATTCCGCCGCACAACCTGCGTGAAGTCGCGCAGGCGGCAATTGCCTTAATTGAGCAGCCCAATACCACGCTCGACCAGTTACTGGATATCGTGCAGGGGCCGGACTACCCGACCGAAGCGGAAATCATTACCTCCCGTGCCGAGATCCGTAAAATCTACGAGAACGGTCGCGGTTCTGTGCGGATGCGCGCGGTGTGGAAGAAAGAAGATGGCGCGGTGGTTATCAGCGCACTACCGCATCAGGTTTCTGGCGCGCGCGTGCTGGAGCAGATTGCTGCGCAAATGCGCAACAAGAAGCTGCCGATGGTTGACGATCTGCGCGATGAATCTGACCACGAGAACCCGACCCGTCTGGTGATCGTGCCGCGTTCCAACCGCGTGGATATGGAGCAGGTGATGAATCACCTCTTCGCCACCACCGATCTGGAAAAGAGCTATCGTATTAACCTCAATATGATCGGTCTGGATGGGCGTCCGGCGGTGAAAAACCTGCGGGAAATCCTCACTGAATGGCTGGTGTTCCGTCGTGATACCGTACGCCGCCGTCTGAACTATCGTCTGGAGAAAGTCCTCAAGCGCCTGCATATCCTCGAAGGTTTGCTGGTGGCGTTTCTCAACATCGACGAAGTGATTGAGATCATTCGTAATGAAGATGAACCGAAACCGGCGCTGATGTCGCGCTTTGGCATTACGGAAACTCAGGCGGAAGCGATTCTCGAACTGAAACTGCGTCACCTCGCCAAACTGGAAGAGATGAAGATTCGCGGTGAGCAGAACGAGCTGGAAAAAGAGCGCGATCAGTTGCAGGGCATTCTGGCTTCCGAGCGCAAAATGAATAACCTGCTGAAGAAAGAGCTACAGGCCGACGCACAAGCGTATGGCGACGATCGCCGTTCGCCGTTGCAGGAACGCGAAGAAGCGAAAGCGATGAGCGAGCACGACATGTTGCCGTCTGAGCCGGTTACCATTGTGTTGTCGCAGATGGGCTGGGTGCGTAGTGCCAAAGGTCATGATATCGACGCCCCTGGTCTGAACTACAAAGCAGGTGATAGTTTCAAAGCTGCGGTGAAAGGTAAGAGTAACCAGCCTGTGGTGTTTGTAGACTCTACTGGACGCAGCTACGCCATCGACCCCATTACGCTGCCTTCAGCGCGTGGTCAGGGCGAACCGCTCACCGGTAAACTGACGTTGCCGCCAGGCGCTACCGTTGATCACATGCTAATGGAAAGCGACGATCAGAAACTGTTGATGGCTTCCGATGCAGGTTACGGATTCGTCTGTACCTTTAACGATCTGGTGGCGCGTAACCGTGCAGGTAAAGCACTGATTAATCTGCCAGAAAACGCGCATGTTATGCCGCCAGTGGTGATTCAGGATCCTTCCGATATGTTGCTGGCGATTACTCTGGCTGGACGTATGCTGATGTTCCCGGTCAGTGAGCTCCCGCAACTGTCGAAGGGTAAAGGCAACAAGATCATTAACATCCCGTCGGCAGAAGCCGCTCGTGGCGAGGATGGTCTTGCACATCTGTATGTCCTGCCCCCACAAAGTACGCTGACGATTCATGTCGGGAAACGCAAAATCAAACTGCGCCCGGAAGAGTTGCTGAAAGTGACCGGTGAGCGTGGCCGTCGCGGCACCTTGATGCGTGGTTTACAGCGTATCGACCGCGTCGAGATTGACGCTCCGCGACGCGCTGACAGCGAAGAGTAAAATGCAGGAGAGGGCCGTACCTTCTCCTGTCAAAAAGGTGAACCGGATGAAACGTTGAAGTCGTCATCCGGTGCCGCATTTAGTCTGTATAAACAATAAAAATTCCCTTGAAACCGTTGTTTATTCATGCGTTGCGATTAACAATACGTTTTTCCAGAGAGCGGCTTTTAACAATGCCCTAACCTGATTTCAGGTGACGTACAATGCCAGTCTCTCAGATCTTCAGAGGGTGTTATGCTATATATCTTTCGTCTTATTATTACCGTTATTTACAGCATCTTAGTCTGTGTATTCGGCTCCATTTACTGCCTTTTCAGCCCGCGTAATCCGAAGCATGTGGCTACCTTCGGGCATATGTTTGGTCGTCTTGCGCCGCTGTACGGCCTGAAGGTCGAATGTCGCAAACCTGCTGATGCCGAAAGCTACGGTAATGCTATCTATATTGCTAACCATCAGAACAACTATGACATGGTGACGGCATCAAACATCGTGCAGCCGCCGACAGTCACTGTAGGTAAAAAGAGTTTGCTGTGGATCCCCTTCTTTGGGCAGTTGTACTGGTTAACCGGTAACTTATTGATCGACAGAAACAACCGTACTAAGGCACACGGCACTATCGCGGAAGTGGTGAATCACTTCAAAAAACGCCGTATTTCCATCTGGATGTTCCCGGAAGGTACCCGCAGTCGTGGTCGCGGCCTGCTACCGTTCAAGACCGGGGCATTTCACGCGGCAATTGCAGCAGGTGTGCCGATTATTCCCGTGTGTGTTTCCACGACTTCGAATAAGATTAATCTTAACCGACTGAATAATGGTTTAGTGATCGTAGAAATGCTGCCGCCAATTGATGTCAGTCAATATGGTAAAGATCAGGTTCGCGAGCTGGCGGCCCATTGTCGTTCGATAATGGAACAAAAAATCGCCGAGCTCGATAAAGAAGTCGCAGAACGCGAAGCCGCCGGAAAAGTTTAAGTCGGCAATCTGTATTTTTGCGGGAACACTTTCCTGCACGGTATTACTTTAGCCAGTTTTACATGGAGCAAATATGTCACTCAGTCGGCGTCAGTTCATTCAGGCATCGGGGATTGCACTTTGTGCAGGCGCTGTTCCCCTGAAGGCCAGCGCAGCCGGGCAACAGCAACCGCTACCCGTTCCGCCGCTGCTTGAATCTCGCCGTGGGCAACCGCTGTTTATGACTGTACAACGTGCGCACTGGTCATTTACGCCAGGAACGCGCGCGTCGGTCTGGGGAATCAATGGCCGTTACCTGGGGCCGACTATCCGCGTCTGGAAGGGCGACGATGTTAAGCTTATTTACAGCAACCGCCTGACAGAAAATGTCTCAATGACGGTGGCCGGGCTACAGGTACCAGGCCCGCTGATGGGCGGTCCGGCACGGATGATGTCGCCAAACGCTGACTGGGCACCCGTACTGCCTATTCGCCAGAACGCAGCTACTCTGTGGTATCACGCCAATACCCCCAACCGCACGGCTCAGCAGGTCTATAACGGCCTTGCCGGGATGTGGCTGGTGGAAGATGAAGTCAGCAAGTCGCTGCCTATTCCCAACCATTATGGTGTGGATGATTTTCCGGTCATTATTCAGGATAAACGGCTGGATAACTTTGGTACGCCAGAATACAACGAACCGGGAAGCGGCGGCTTTGTTGGTGATACGCTGCTGGTTAACGGTGTACAAAGCCCGTACGTTGAAGTCTCGCGTGGCTGGGTGCGCTTGCGACTGCTGAACGCGTCGAACTCTCGTCGCTATCAACTACAGATGAGTGACGGACGCCCATTGCATGTAATTTCAGGCGATCAGGGATTCCTGCCTGCTCCTGTATCGGTGAAGCAACTTTCGCTGGCACCGGGCGAGCGTCGCGAGATTCTGGTGGATATGAGCAACGGTGATGAAGTGTCTATCACCTGTGGCGAAGCGGCGAGTATTGTTGATCGTATTCGTGGCTTCTTTGAGCCATCCAGCATTCTGGTTTCTACGCTGGTGCTAACGCTGCGCCCAACTGGGCTATTGCCGCTGGTCACTGACAGCCTGCCGATGCGCCTGTTGCCGACTGAAATTATGGCCGGTTCACCGATTCGTAGTCGTGATATTAGCCTGGGTGACGATCCTGGTATCAATGGGAAGTTGTGGGACGTCAACCGTATTGATGTCACCGCGCAGCAAGGAACGTGGGAGCGCTGGACCGTACGCGCGGACGAACCGCAAGCGTTCCATATTGAAGGCGTGATGTTCCAGATCCGTAACGTTAACGGCGCAATGCCGTTCCCGGAAGACAGAGGCTGGAAAGATACCGTTTGGGTCGACGGACAAGTGGAGCTGCTTGTCTATTTCGGTCAGCCTTCCTGGGCGCACTTCCCGTTCTACTTTAATAGCCAGACGCTGGAAATGGCCGATCGCGGCTCGATAGGGCAGCTGTTGGTCAATCCGATACCGTAATGGACCAATTAAATCTCCTGGCGATATGCAGTCACGGTGAGGAAAGACGTAAACAGACGGGCCTGAATCATTCAGGCCCGTCTGTTTGTCAGGTTGAAAATAATCCTGGCAGCATCAGACTAAGCTGCGGGAAATAACAAATAATTGCCATTACTACAAACAATGCCAGAAACATCGGCAGTAATGGTTTTATTGCCCTGTCGATACTGACCTTACCAATGCTGCACCCCACAAACAGAATGGTGCCGACAGGTGGTGTGCAAAGGCCAATGGTTAAGTTGAAAACCATAATTATGCCGAAGTGAATGGGATCAATCCCCAGATGTTGGGCGATCGGCAGGAAAATAGGTGTAAATATCAGGATCGCCGGCGTGATATCCATAAAGGTACCGACGATCAACAGAATAATATTAATAATAAATAGAATGACCCATTTGTTATCCGAAACACTGGTAATCAGTTCGTTGATCAACTCAGGAACATCAGCATTCGTCATGGCCCATGACATCCCCATAGAGCAGCCTACCAGCAACAGAACAATTGAACTGGTTACTACGGAGTCTAACAGGATGTCATTGAGTTTCTTGATGGTGATTTCACGGTAAATCATTGCCAGGACTAAACTATAAATTACCGCAATTGCTGATGCTTCTGTGGGCGTGAATACCCCTGCGATAATACCGCCAATAATGATAAAAATAAGCATCAGGCTGGGAATTGATTCGCGGAATACCTGCAAAAACTGACGAAAATTGATGCGTTCGGCTACCGGATAATGGTTACGTCGCGCATAAAGTGCAGCCACAAACATTAAAGCAATAGCGGTGAGAATGCCTGGCAAGTATCCGGCTAAGAACAACGCAGCAACAGAAGTCCCTCCGCTGGCGAGTGAATAGACAATCAACACATTGCTCGGTGGGATCATCAGGCCAATAGGTGCAGAGGCAATATTAACCGCCGCAGAGAACGCCGGATCATAGCCCTCTTTTTCCTGCAGTGGTGACATAATGCCACCTACTGCGGCAGCTGATGCCACAGCTGAACCTGAAATCGCACCAAACAGTGTATTCGCGAGAATATTACAATGAGCCAGTGAGCCAGGAAGACGCCCAACTAATGCTTGCGCCAGGTTAACCAGTCGTCGGGCGATGCCTCCGGTATTCATAATGTTTCCGGCTAACACGAAAAAGGGAATGGCTAATAACGTAAAGCCATCCAGTCCTACTGTCATTTTTTGCGAAATCACAGAAATGGCGGCATCGGGTGGTAAGGCAGTAATAATAGATAACAGTGAAGAAAGGCCAATGGCAAAAGTAATTGGCACACCTATTGCCAGCATGACGGCAAAACTACCAAATAAAATTAAGATGGGGTAGATATATTCAAAGTCCATACATCCCTCGTTAATGAGAATTCCATTTTCTATAGTTATCGATAATATTCATCACTGAATACCAGACCAGAATAAAACCACTGACAGGCATAACCCAATAGACTTTATCCATTGGCCATTTTAATACAGGGGAAATTTGTCCAACATGTTGGGCCTTTTCAACAACAATATTTCCGCCATAGATCATGAAAATAATTGCAAAGACGGTAATGATAATTTGGATAAAACTGTCAAGTGTCAGAACAGATACCGCAGGAAGTTTCTGCGCCAACAAGTCAATAGCCAGATGTTTTTTTAAACCGGCTGTATATACACCGCCTAATAATATCATCCACATAAATAAAATTTGGGTAAATTCATCAAGCACGGTGCTGGGAGCATTAAAAATAAAACGAGCAATAACTTGCCAGGTTACGCAGAACACCATAATGGCAAGAATGATGCTGCAACATCCGGAAAGGATCTTGTTAAGAATATGAGTGAGTGTGCGCATAAGTCTTCCATGAAAGGGCAGGAATTACCTGCCCATTAAGGTTACATACTTTCTACTTGCTCAAGGTTTTTAGCCGATTGTGCATCTTTCGCCTTGAATTCATCGTATAGCGGTTTTACGCGTTCTTTGAAAGCGGATTTATCAACATCAACCACTGTTGCGTTCATCTCTTTCATTTTGTCGTAGGCTTCTTTTTCAGCGGCAGGCCAGATGACATCTTTCATTTGCATCATTGATTCATCGGCTGCCTTTAATAATGCCGTACGCTCTTTGTCGCCAAGTTTATTCAACACATTGGTGCTGATAATTAACACATCAGGCACCATGGTGTGCTCATCACGTGAATAGACTTTTGCCACCTCGGCGTGACGCATATCAGAATAGACAACGGTATTGTTCTCTCCGCCATCAACAACACCTTGCTGGAGCGCAGTGTAAAGTTCTCCCTGAGCCATCGGTGTGGCGACACCGCCAAGTGCTTTCATCATTGCAATGGCGCTGGGGCTTTGTTGAACCCTAATTTTCATTCCTGCTAAATCTTCAGGTTTTGTAATCGGTTTATTGGAATAAAAACTTCTCGCACCGCCGTCATAATACGTGATACCGACGAAGCCTTTGCTTTCTGATGATTTGAGTATTTTTTTACCTAAATCACTTTGCAGAACGCGATAATAATGATCACGGTCACGGAATAAGAAAGGCAGGCTGAAAAGACTGTAATCCGGGGCGAAAGATTCCAGTGACGCAGCATTCACTTTCACCATCTGTAATGCGCCTGAGTTCATTAACTCCAGTGATTCGCGCTCGTTACCCAATGTCGCATTTGGGTAAATACGAATAACTAATTCACCGTTTGAATATTCTTTTGTTTTATCAGCTAAATAGCTTAATGCTTTATGGACAGCATGGCTTTTATCCTGATTATGACTGAGTTTTAATGTTGTTTTCGCCAGTGTGGTATTGGAAATTAATAAACAACTGGTTAACAGCATAAGCGATGCCGTCAGAGGACGAAGTGCTTTCATATCCTGCTCCTGGTTAATATAACAGAAACGATAAATACAGCGCTTTTCTATCGTTATAATAAAAAGTGGTTATTAATTCGTTGTCAGATAATGGAAAATCCCTGCCGGAACTGGAATGCCTTCCTGCTGACATTTTTCTTTATAGTGCATTTGTGGATCGTTCGGTGCTAATACTTTTTCAACGCCGGGAACTGGTTTAACGGCATGCAGCTCCGTGACCATTTGCGCCATGGTTTTTGCAAAAACAGGATTGCCGAGCTTTTTCGGATCGATGGCAATGACCAAACTTGCCAGCTTACGCATCTTGTCATAATCACCATACATACGAACAATATGGTTGCCAAAATTCGCATTCATCAGCACGCCAGTCAGTGCATCTATAGCCAGCGCAATTCCTGAACCTTTGTGTTGGCCGAAAGGTAGCAGGTTTTCAATCTTGTGCGGATCAGTGGTGCCATAACCGTCTTTATCTATCGCCAGCCCTTCACCAATATGTTTTCCGGTTTCTTTTGCATGAAGTATTTTGCCGAAAGCCGTGGCACTGGTCGCCATATCAACAATCATCGGATGGCTGTTTTCCACCGGAAAGCCAAAGGCGATGGGGTTAGTTCCCAAAAAGCGCCCGGCACCGCCATGAGGCGCTACGCAGGTATCGGTTTGCGTCATTACGATAGCAATCAATCCTTGGTTGGTGACCATCTCTGCAAAATAAGATAACGCGCCACAGTGAGAGGCGTTTTTAACGCTAACAAACCCAAGACCTTCTTCCTGTGCCAGTTTGATGGCGTGCTCTGTGGCACTAATTAATGCTGAATGCCCCATCCCGTCATCAGAGTCGAGAATGGCCACTGACGGTGATATTTGCTCAATACTAAATTGCGCGGTTTTATTTAACCCTCCGGCAGCAAGGCGAGTGCAATAATGTTCGACACGCATAACACCGTGAGAATGCACACCGGTAATATCGGCATGTACTAAAACATCCGTAACTTGTTGTGCGGTGTTAGTATCCAGCCCGGCAGTATATAATTTGTGGTGTACCAGTGATTTTAAATTTGCTTCACCGACATAAACAGTTGTCATCTTTGTTCCCTTAAAAAGTGATCACACCCTTGACCATATTTTTATTTTCTACAACGTTACGCTGGTAATCTTCGCCAACACTAAAGAAATCAAACTCCTGATTTTTCATTAAGTTTTCGTGAATTTTATTGCTGCGCATCAGTTCAATTACCAATGCGAAATCTTCCCGTGTGGCATTACGACTGCTGAGTAACGTTGTCTCTTTTTTGTGGAAGGTTGGATCGTCAATAACGAGTTCACCGATATACAAACCGATGAAAACAATTTTGCCGCCATGACGAATAAGATTTACATCCTGACTCATCGAGGCTTTATTTCCCGTAGCATCAAGTACGACGCAAGCCAGTTCGCCGCCAAAAGCCTCACGAAGCGCGGTAATAAAATCTTCCTGTGTGGGATCGAAGGCATTAATAGCAAGATTATCCACAACGTGCTGGCGACGTTGACTATCAATATCAGCAACAACAACCTGCGCCCCTTTAGCCCGGGCGATGGCTGCTGTTGCCAGACCGATTGGCCCGGCGCCAATCACCAGTACGTTTTGTGCAGCCTTGATCTCAGCCCGACGAACGGCATGTGCTCCAATGGCGAAGCATTCAACCAATGCGCCGGCGCTGTCGCTGACCTCGTCAGGGAGCGGCACAAGGTTGTCTTCACGTACCGCAAGGTACTCACTAAAACCCCCATCCTGATGCACGCCATACAGCGAAACACGTTCACAGCAGTTCGTTTTCTCTTCCCGACAGGCGGCGCACTCGCCACACGGAATGCATGGGATAACGGAATAGCGCTGGCCTGATTGTGCAGTCTGGCACTGACTGCCTCGCGAAACTGCTTCGGCGCATATTTCATGACCTAGTACGCGAGGGTAGCTAAAAAAAGGCTGCCTACCGGCAAATGCGTGAATATCAGTACCACAAATACCCACAGCTTTGATTTTTAATAGCACTTCATTATCTGCTGGTGTGGGAATATCCTTTTCCACATATTCCATAACGCCAGGCTGCTGACAAATTAATGTTTTCATTTTTGCTTATCCGATAATAACTGGCTGATGGTGGCCTTGATGCCTTTGTTTTTTATATTCGCAAAAGCGATTTTTATTTCATTTATAAATGGTTGATGATTGCTTAATTCACCAAATATGGCGCTAAAGTGCAGTAACGCGAGCGCTTGTTGCCATGCGTCTTGTTGTTCCTTAATTAGCGCATGAAATTGTTCACTCATTGGATCAGCGACAGACTGGCTTTTCTCAACAGCTTCAATGACATAATGCAACCAACCAGCAACGAGCAGTGACAGAACAGCATTGTTTTGTTTTTGCTGATGCAATTTCAGCCAGGGAGTCAGCGCTCGCTGGGGAAGCTTTTGCGAACCGTCCATAGCGATTTGCCCGGTACGGTGTGCAACATTACGGTTGCTAAAGCGTTCAATTAACAGGTCGGCGTATTCCTGGGCATCGATATTTAAGTCTGGATTAAGTGTTCGGGCTTGTTCATTAATCATCAACTGGCGGGTAATGGAACGAAAATCAGCGTCTTCCATGCATTGCCAGATAAATTCATAGCCTGCCAGTGAGCCGTTATAAGCCAGAAATGAATGGCTACCGTTTAACATGCGTAACTTCATCTCTTCATAAGGCTGAACATAGCTGACAAACATCGCGCCTGCTTTATCCCATTGTGGTCGCCCGTGAACAAAATTATCTTCGATCACCCACTGACGAAATGATTCGCAGACAATCCCGCAGGGATCGGCATAACCGGTTTTAGTTTCCAGTAAGGCGAATTGCGATTCGGTCATTGCCGGAACAATGCGATCTACCATCGTGCCTGGAAATGAGACATTTTCTTCGATCCACTGAGCCAGGGGCTGATCCAGTTGTCGGGCAAAACCGAGAACGGCATTTCGCGTCAGATGCCCATTGTCTGGCAAGTTGTCGCAGGAGAGCACGCTAAAAGCGGCGAGTCCTGCCGCTTTACGTTGTTGCAAAGCACAGACGATCAAGCCAATAGCCGACTGAGGCGCATCCGGGTTTTGTAGATCGTGTTTGATTAATCCATTGGTGAGATCAAGTGATCGCGTTTGCGAATCGAGGCAATAGCCTTTCTCGGTGATGGTTAATGAAACGATTTTTACCTGAGGTTCAGTCAATTTCTGGATTGCTGCGGTAATGCCATCCACGGGGGTATGAATACCGCCAGTCACCGAACGCACAAGGCGTGAGGTAGATTGCGATGCAGACGTTTCCACCACCGAAAACAGCCCATTTTGCGCATTTAAGTTTTCGATCAGTTGAGCATCACCAAACAGGTTGATCTCAAAGATCCCCCAGCGGGTGTCCGAAAGCTGATTAGTGAGATCCGTGTAGACAGCCTGATGTCCGCGATGAAAAGCGCCAAAACCAATATGGACAATATCTGCCTGCAACCCGCCTCGGGGCCAGATGGTTACCTGATCATAGTTGGCGACAGCGATGCTTTCGTTCCCTGACATTATGCTCTTACTCCTGGTAGCTGGTGTGTGTAGACCAATTTACATAATTCACTAGACCAAAAACAGAGAGATGCATCACGCTTGCAGAGAAAGGTAAAAGTACGGAACAGAACAACGAGGTGTTATTTATATCTATATCAATGAGTTATAAGAATAAATTGAAAGGAAAGTTTTTTAGGTGTCAGTTTTTGGGATAATTGCCGCTAATCTAAGATATCTGATGATAATCGATTTATTAGACCAATTAAAAAGAGAGCGTGTACCAGTGGAGGGCGGAACGCAGAGCCAGCGTCATTTTTTACGTCAGCTCTGGACTAATGAAGGTTAACGAGCGAAGAAAAAGTCATCAAAGTCGCTGATGGAAGCGTCTTGTTTGAAGATTTTGATCAGTTCATTTTTGCTGTTTTCCAGATGGTTCCAGGATGCTTCCCTGGCAAGCTCTGAATCTTTCTGTTGCAGCGCAAGGAAAATAGCCTGGTGATCTTCCAGCCATTGCAGACGCAAATGCTTTTCGTGAAGGTATTTGTAGTTCAGCTTCTTCCAGCGGGGGTTTTCTGTGCGCACTGCCCGCCATAATTCAGCGGCTTGTTTGATGAGTACCCGATTTTGCGTCGCTTCGGCAATAAGGCTATGAAAACGGTGATCCAACTCTTCAAATTTATCACTTTCCGCTGCGATAGCCTTTTCCTGCAAGCTAATGATTTTCTTTAATTCTTGTAATTCGTTAAAGCTGATCTGGCTGGCTGCAAAACCAGTAATATTGCTCTCGATCACCTGACGCGCCTGCAACAGTTCAAACGGGCCAATTTCTGAATAAGGCATTAATGATTTCTGATTGAGCTTATCGGTGGAATCGACAAAGAAGATCCCTGACCCTTGCTTCACATTCAGCACGCCTTTGAGTTCCAGCATAATGATAGCTTCACGAATGGTAGTCCGGCTGGTATTAAACCGCTCGCTCAGTTCACGTTCTGAAGGTAAGCGCTCTCCGGCTTTAAATACGCCTGAATACAGCAGCTCTTCAATCTGTAGACCAATATCGTAATAGCGGCGCTTTGTAATAACCTGTTCCATACCTTGCCTTACTGTGGGTGTCCTCGGTTAGCTGATCGTCGTGCAACATGACCTGAACGTTGCTGATCGGCATAAATAGTAGCGGCAGTTGCCACGCTACCGCTAGCCTTAAATGTGTTTGCCTCGATCGGCAGTGAAAACTTCACCAGGTATTTTGTCACCGTTTATCAACATCACTTCATTTCCGCGCGCGATACAGCGTATAATCCCCGGCCTTTGATTATTTTTTTACCATTTCTGGAAGCAAAATGAGCTCTATCTCCCTGATCCAACCGGATCGCGACCTGTTCTCCTGGCCGCAGTACTGGGCCGCCTGTTTTGGACCGGCACCGTTTTTGCCGATGTCTCGTGAAGAGATGGATCAACTTGGCTGGGATAGCTGCGACATCATTTTGGTTACAGGCGACGCGTATGTCGATCACCCAAGCTTCGGGATGGCGATTTGCGGTCGTATGCTGGAAGCGCAGGGCTTTCGCGTTGGGATCATCGCCCAGCCGGACTGGAGCAGCAAAGACGATTTTATGCGTCTGGGTAAACCGAATCTGTTTTTCGGCGTTACCGCAGGCAATATGGACTCGATGATCAACCGTTACACTGCCGATCGCCGTTTGCGTCATGACGATGCCTACACACCGGATAACGTCGCGGGTAAGCGCCCGGATCGCGCCACACTGGTTTATACCCAGCGTTGTAAAGAAGCGTGGAAAGATGTGCCGGTGATCCTCGGCGGTATTGAGGCTAGTCTGCGCCGTACCGCGCATTATGATTACTGGTCCGATACCGTGCGCCGTTCCGTGCTGGTGGATTCGAAAGCCGACATGCTGATGTTCGGTAACGGTGAACGTCCGCTGGTGGAAGTGGCGCATCGTCTGGCGATGGGCGAGCCGATTAGTGAAATCCGCGATGTGCGTAATACCGCGATAATCGTGAAAGAGGCGCTGCCAGGCTGGAGCGGCGTGGATTCCACCCGTCTCGATACCCCGGGGAAAATCGACCCGATCCCGCATCCGTATGGTGAAGACCTGCCGTGCGCGGATAACAAACCAGTGGCGCCGAAAAAACAAGAAGCCAAAGCCGTTACCGTGCAGCCGCCGCGCCCGAAACCGTGGGAAAAAACCTACGTGTTGCTGCCTTCATTCGAGAAAGTGAAGGGCGACAAAGTGCTATACGCTCATGCTTCGCGTATTCTGCACCACGAAACTAACCCAGGCTGCGCCCGCGCGTTGATGCAAAAACATGGCGACCGCTATGTGTGGATCAACCCGCCTGCTATTCCGCTTTCTACCGAAGAGATGGACAGCGTCTTTGCGCTGCCGTATAAGCGCGTGCCGCATCCGGCTTACGGTAATGCCCGGATTCCGGCTTACGAAATGATTCGTTTCTCGGTCAATATTATGCGCGGCTGCTTTGGCGGCTGCTCTTTCTGCTCTATTACCGAGCATGAAGGGCGCATTATTCAGAGCCGTTCGGAAGATTCGATCATTAATGAGATTGAAGCGATCCGCGACACCGTTCCTGGCTTTACTGGCGTGATTTCCGATCTCGGTGGGCCAACTGCCAACATGTATATGTTGCGCTGCAAATCGCCACGCGCTGAACAGACCTGCCGTCGCTTGTCGTGCGTTTACCCGGATATTTGTCCGCATATGGACACGAATCACGAACCGACGATCAATCTCTATCGCCGTGCTCGCGATCTCAAAGGTATCAAGAAGATCCTCATCGCTTCCGGCGTGCGTTACGACATTGCCGTGGAAGACCCGCGCTATATCAAAGAGCTGGCGACCCATCACGTCGGCGGTTATCTGAAGATTGCCCCGGAACATACCGAAGAAGGGCCGTTGTCGAAGATGATGAAACCGGGCATGGGGAGCTATGACCGCTTTAAAGAGCTGTTCGATACCTACTCGAAACAGGCAGGTAAAGAGCAGTATCTGATCCCATACTTCATCTCTGCACACCCCGGTACGCGTGATGAAGATATGGTGAATCTGGCGTTGTGGCTGAAAAAGCATCGTTTCCGTCTCGACCAGGTACAGAACTTCTACCCGTCGCCGCTGGCTAACTCGACCACCATGTATTACACCGGCAAAAACCCGCTGGCGAAGATTGGTTATAAGAGTGAAGACGTCTTCGTACCGAAGGGCGACAAACAGCGTCGTTTGCATAAAGCGTTGTTGCGTTACCACGATCCAGCAAACTGGCCGTTAATCCGCCAGGCGCTGGAAGCGATGGGTAAAAAGCATCTGATTGGCAGCCGTCGCGATTGCTTAGTGCCTGCGCCAACCATTGAAGAGATGCGCGAAGCTCGCCGTCAGAACCGCAATACCCGTCCGGCGTTGACCAAACATACGCCGATGGCGACCCAGCGTCAGACGCCTGCTACGGCAAAAAAAGCGTCGTCTACGCAATCTCGTCCGGTGAATGCTGGCGCGAAGAAACGCCCTAAAGCGGCGGTTGGACGTTAAAAAAACATCCCCGGTAACTGAATGCTGCCGGGGATATTTTTATCATTCCGCATACATACGCAAGCAGCGCAGGCAATCGAAATAGTCCTGCGCATCAAGACGCGTATTGGCTCTGTTAGCTTCAGATTTTGCCGCATAGATTTGCGGGCGTAATGCTTTCATATCCTGCTCAAGCCGGGCGATTTTGGCATTTAATGTTTGCACATTGCTCGCCAGTTGATTGACCTTTTGCTCATTGACGCACCCGCTTAATAAGCCGGTTATCAGAATTAGTATTCCCACGCTGAAAGTCTTTTTCATTATTTATTTCTCCCTGTCTTTTATTGTTATGGTTAATAGTTGATTGACGTTTAGTGGAGTATTACCACCGTGGCGGGTGCGCCCAAATTCCGTCAGGCCATCTCCCTTCATCATCCAGCCGTGTGTTAACTTTTTCTGCCGCTTCTTTCGCTATCTGAATTTCCTGACGTAAAGCGTCGATATCTTGTTGGAGTTGATCGATTTTTATATTTATCAGATGAATATCATTTTCTACATGACTGATTTTTTCATTACTGACGCAGCCTGTGAGTATGAACATTAGAAAAAAGAGTAACAGTTGATTATTCATTTCCAGTTTCCTTTATCTGGTGTTAATTATTCAGCTAATCTGGCGGCAGTCTTCGCTTCAATCTGTTTAAGTAAGCTTCCGCTGCCTGGGCGGATAAAATCGGCAATCTCCCACTTACCCTCACGCCGCTGTAAAACAAATTCTTGCTCTTCGCTGTTGCCATTGGTCAATGCAAAACGAACATAAATACGAGCGGAGTCGGCAGTTTTCTCCAGCACACGAATTTCATCAACGCGTGAAAATAACGACTCTTCGCCAAAACAGATTGGGTTGTCGTAGATAAATTGCCGCTCTAATTGCATATTTTCATCGGAGTTACTGTCAGTCTTGAAGGTGGTTTTATAGAAGGCATTAACAGCCTGGCGATAGGTGTTGGAAACAACCCACGTCCAGGGCCAGCTATAATGAGTGATATGGTCAAACAACTCGGCGACAAAGGCTTCAGGCTGCTCTTTTTGCAGCGATGCCAGTACCGCCATTATTTTTTCATTCTCACCATTAACCGACTGCCAGACGCTGCCATGATTGCTGACAATATCATCAATCACCCAACGACCATTTTCTGCCACCATCTTCAGTGTTTGCGTGGTCTTTTCTTTATCGTCTTTATAGGGACGAAATCGCACAAGGGCATCCACGTGATCGGCATCCGTTTGAGTAACCGCGACACTTTCTAACACCAGATCGCCGTAATCCTGACAATCGCAAACCGGATCGTAATCCAGCCAGCCAATATTACCCGGCAGTGTGAGATTGTCATTCAAGGTTAGCGCCTTTTGCATTCGCGTTGATGTTATTGCTTGCTCACTGTTATCAGCGAAATAAGGAACGCTAGCCCCACCGGTATAGTGTTGATAAATCTGCCTGACTGTTTGTTCAGCGGTTAGCGAGGGGGATTGCGCCTGGAGGGTAAAACTTAAAAAGGCTGCCAAAAACAGAATCATTATTTTCATCTGTTTTTCACCTCTCTGTCGCGTTTATCCCTGGTGTAGATGAGTTGTTCCTTTAAGAGCTTCCAGCTCCGCATGATGATGTCCTTATATTTGGTGTTCCTGAACAGGGGAGAGTAACAACGGGCGGGAGGCGAGGGGAATAAATGATTTCTGAAAAGTCCGGTAGCGGAATATTACCGCTACCGGGAGAATTTGTGCGTTAGCCGCTGAACTGGTCGGGATCGGGGCCGAGGCGTTTACCCTGGTCGAGTTTTGCAATGTCACCAAGTTCGTCTTTGTCGAGACGGAAATCCCAGACATCGAAGTTTTCGGCAATTCGTGAAGGGGTGACCGATTTCGGGATTACAACCAGACCGTTATCCAGATGCCAGCGGATAACAATCTGCGCCGGGGTTTTGCCATACTTATCTGCCAGATCGCGAATGATTTTCTGATCGAATACGCCTTTCCCGCCCTGGGCTAATGGGCTCCAGGATTCGGTCTGGATTTTGTGTGTGGCGTTCCAGGCATGCAACTGACGTTGCTGCATCAGCGGGTGAAGTTCTATCTGGTTAATGACAGGCGCCACGCCAGTTTCATCAATCAGACGCTGAAGATGGTGGATCTGGAAATTGCAGACGCCGATACTTTTGATTAATCCCTCTTTTTGCAGCTCAATCATTCCTTTCCATGCTTCGACATAATGGTCGATTGCGGGAACGGGCCAGTGCATTAAGTAGAGGTCGATATAATCAAGCTGGAGTTTTTTCAGACTGTCGAGTAGGGCTTCGCGGGGGCGCTTGTGGTTGTCGTTCCACAGTTTCGTGGTGATGAACAGATCTTCTCTGTTAAGTGCGGAATTTTTCAGGGCTTTGCCGACACCTTCTTCGTTCTTGTAGGCTGCGGCGGTATCAATTGAACGATAACCCACTTCTAACGCTTTTTGGATAGCGGTGATAACTTCCTCATTACTTGCTTGCCAGACGCCCAGTCCCAGCTGGGGCATGACATTGCCGTCCTGTAGCTTAATAACGGTTGGATTAGCCATACGTTCCTCCTTATATGAACTCACCGGAGCAGGCTCCGGTGAGATGTTGTGAACTTAAGTCTGGACGAAATGCCCGAAAACGAAAGTTTGAGGCGTAAAAAGCTTAACGGGCGGCTTCGTAGATGCGGCGGCTGACTTCCAGTGTAATGTCATGATTTTCGCCCAGTTGGGTCATGCCGTGTTCTTCCAGTTTTTTCAGCAATGCCGGGATAGAACTGCCGTCCAGACCGTAGTCGGAAAGATGCGTCGGCACGCCTAATTGCTCGAAGAAGTTACGGGTAGCGGCAATCGCGGCGTCAATGCGCTCGTCGTCGGAACCTTCGGTGATGTTCCAGACGCGTTCAGCGTATTGCAGCAGTTTCGCACGCTTGGTGTCGCGTTTTTCATTCCACAGTGCAGGCAGGACGATAGCCAGAGTTTGTGCGTGATCCAGACCGTGCATAGCGGTCAGTTCGTGGCCCAGCATATGCGTTGCCCAGTCCTGCGGTACGCCAGCGCCGATCAAACCGTTCAGCGCTTGGGTCGCCGCCCACATAACGTTGGCGCGCACATCGTAGTTTTCTGGTTCTTTCAGGGCCTTCGGGCCATCTTCGATCAGCGTCAGCAAAATACCTTCTGCGAAGCGATCCTGAATTTTGGCATCAACCGGTTTGGTCACATACTGTTCTACGGTGTGCACAAAGGCGTCCACTACGCCGTTAGCCACCTGGCGCGGCGGCAGGGTATAGGTATAAACCGGATCGAGTACGGCAAATACCGGCTGAACATGGGCAGAATGGAACGCCTGTTTGTCGCCAGTGGTTTTACGGGAGATAACCGCGCCTGCGTTGGATTCTGAACCAGTTGCAGGCAGCGTCAGCACACAGCCCATCGGGATAGCGCTTTTAATCTCTTTGCCGCCAGTTTGCAGGATATGCCACGGATCGACGTTTTCAGGATAATTTGCCGCTGCGGCGATAAATTTGGTGCCATCCAGCACGGACCCGCCGCCAACCGCCAACAGGAAAGTCACTTTCTGTTCGCGAACCAGTTTTACGGCGTTCATCAGCGTTTCATAAGCCGGGTTTGGTTCGATACCGCCAAACTCCAGCACGTCCATACCTTTCAGTGCGTCCAGAACTTGATCGAGGACGCCGGTTTTTTTCACACTACCACCGCCGTAGGTAATCAATACGCGGGCGCCATGAGGAATTTGCTCGCGTAAACCAGCGATAGCGCCTTTACCAAACAGAATGCGGGTTGGGGTGTGCAGATTAAAGTTGTTCATTACTTGCTCCCTTTGCTGGGTCAATATGAGGGCAGAGATCGGTCTGCCTGATGTTTTTCATTGTGGTCGCCAGCGCCGTGGCTCTCAATGCTCATTTCTGCCAATGTCTTGCCTATTTCTCCAGAGTACTGGAGAAATGGTACAAAATTGCGCACAATCAAATTGCCGCATTATTCCTAAGAAATTACGCGATATGAAACGTGAAGAGATATGCCGCCTACTGACGGATAAAATTAATAGACTGAAAGATAAAGAAAATAGTTTGTCAGATATGTTGCCTGATGTGCGCTTATTGTATGGCGAGAACCCCGGTGCGCGTACGCCAGTGATGTATGAACCTGGCATCATAATTCTCTTTTCTGGGCATAAAATCGGTTATATCAATGAACGCGTGTTTCGCTATGACGCCAATGAATACCTGCTGCTGACGGTGCCGTTGCCGTTTGAGTGCGAAACCTATGCCACGCCAGAGGTGCCACTGGCGGGGGTGCGTCTCAATGTTGATATTTTACAGTTACAAGAGCTGTTGATGGACATTGGCGAAGATGAACATTTCCAGCCGTCGATGGCTGCCAGCGGTATTAATTCCGCTACATTGTCCGAAGAGATTTTATGCGCGGCGGAGCGGTTACTGGATGTGATGGAACGACCGCTGGATGCGCGCATTCTCGGTAAACAGATTATCCGCGAAATTCTTTACTATGTGCTGACGGGGCCTTGCGGCGGCGCGTTGCTGGCACTGGTCAGTCGCCAGACGCATTTCAGCCTGATTAGCCGCGTGCTGAAACGAATTGAGAATAAATACACCGAAAACCTGAGCGTTGAGCAACTGGCAGCAGAAGCCAATATGAGCGTTTCAGCGTTCCACCATAATTTTAAGTCTGTCACCAGTACCTCGCCGTTGCAGTATCTGAAGAATTACCGTCTGCATAAGGCGCGAATGATGATAATCCACGACGGCATGAAGGCCAGCGCGGCGGCGATGCGCGTCGGCTATGAAAGCGCGTCGCAATTTAGCCGTGAGTTTAAACGTTATTTCGGTGTGACGCCGGGAGAAGATGCAGCCAGAATGCGGGCGATGCAGGGGAGTTAAATGTGTTCCCGGCATGGCCACCGGGAACGGAGGAAATCGTCAGGCACTAGAGTACTTTTTTTTAATCACCACGAACAGCGTGCCTAACAAGCCAGCGGTTAGCAAGGCAATCGGCAGGATCATCAGGAACGTCATCACCTGATCTTCATGGCGTTTTACAAACGGGATCATGCTTAAGGCATAGCCAAAACTGGTTACCACGCTGACCCATAGCAACCCGCTTAACCAGTTGAAAAACTGGAAGCGGCGGTTTGGTAGACCGGAAATCCCCGCCATGGTTGGCAGCAGCGTGCGGACAAAGGCGAGGAAACGTCCAGCAAGCAGCGCCAGCAGACCGTGGCGGTCAAACATACAGGTGGCGCGCTGGTGATATTTGGCCGGAAGCTGTGCCAGCCAGCCTTTCACCGTTTTGGTATTACCCAGCCAGCGCCCCTGAATATAACTCAACCAACAACCCAGGCTGGCTGCGGCAGTCAGTATCGTGATTGTTGGCAGAAAATCCATAACCCCTTGGGCAATCAATGCGCCAGCCAGAATCAACAAGCTGTCGCCAGGCAAAAATGAGGCGGGCAGCAGGCCGTTTTCTAAAAACAGCGTGGCAAACATGACAAAGTAAACAACGCTAACAATGTGAGGGTCCGCCAGCGCGGCAAAGTCATGTTGCCAGAGCGCAGCGATAATATCTTGAATAACAGCCATGGACTTTCCTGTGGAACAGCGTTTAAGCCTTAATTTGACTATTGTACTCCTGAATCGTCCGGGACGCCTTGATCCCGGACGCAACAATTTAAGACTATTCACAATTAAATGTCTGCAAAATTGTCCAAATTTGGCAATGTTACACAATTCGCGCGAAGCCGGCGTCCAGATCGGCAATCAGATCGTCGACGTTTTCCAGACCAATATGCAGGCGAATCAAGGTGCCGCTAAAATCGATCTTACCTTGCGGGCGGATGGCGGCGAGATGTTCTGGCTGGTTCGCGAGGAGCAAGGATTCATACCCACCCCATGAGAAGGCCATGCTGAATAAACTGAAGTTATCCAGATAGTTCGCCAGTTCTTCGTCATTAAGTTTTTTCTTCAGGACAAAGGAAAATAGTCCGCTGCTACCTGTAAAGTCTCGTTTCCAGAACTCGTGGCCTTTACTGCCTGGCAGAGCAGGGTGGTTAACTCGCTCAACCTGCGGATGTGCGGCCAGCCATTCAGCCACTTTCAGGCTGCTTTCATGATGTTGGCGCAGACGCACGCCCAGTGTACGCAGGCCACGACTGGTCATATAGGCGGTATCGGCGTCGACCATCTGCCCCATCAGATAGGCATTTTCCCGCAGTTGCTCCCAGCAACGGGCATTGCACACAGCAGTGCCAATCATCGCATCCGAATGCCCTACCAGATATTTGGTGGCGGCCTGAATAGAAACATCAATACCAAAATCAAGAGCTTTGAACAGCACTCCGGCAGCCCAGGTGTTATCGATCATAATGATGGCGTCCGGCACCACACTGCGTACGGCGGCAACAATCGCCGGAACGTCGTGGACTTCCATGGTGATGGAGCCTGGCGATTCCAGAAACACGATTTTAGTGTTTGGCTGCAGATGTTTAACGATATCGGCACCAATCAGCGGATCAAACCATGATGTCGTTACGCCCAACTTGCTGAGGATTTTGCTACAGAAATCCTGGCTCGGCTCGTAGGCGGTATTTGTCATCAACACATGATCGCCCTGTTCAACAAAAGCAAGAATGGAATTGGCAACCGCTGCCGCCCCGCAAGGAAACAGTGCGCAACCTGCGCCACCTTCCAGTTCGCACATCGCTTCTTGTAAGGAGAAATGGGTTAACGTTCCGCGCCGTCCATAGAACAACTCGCCATTGGCGCGATTGCGCGTCGCATGTTTTTTGGCTTCCACACTGTCAAAGACCAGCGAAGAGGCGCGCTGAATCACGCTATTTACCGCGCCGAGAGTGTATTTTTTGCTGCGTCCTGCATTGACCAGTTGAGTATCAAGTTGTTTGTCTGCCATGTTGGGATTCCTGTTTTTATACGTCTGGATGTCTAAACTAGCACGAATGAGGTTATGCGCATCCTGAAGAATTGGCATAAAGCAGAAAAATTTCGCAAAAGGTGTACTGGTGACTTTTTTACTGCGTAAACGCAAAGAAAAGAAAGCAAAGGTACGGCAGTATGCAAATAGTAATGAGAACGACTATCAATTCGACGTCGTTTTGATATTATTGTGCGCAGATTTTGTGACTTGCGTCCTGGAGATACACAGTGGGTAATAATTTAATGCAGACGGACCTTTCCGTCTGGGGTATGTATCAGCACGCCGATATTGTCGTTAAGTGCGTGATGATTGGGCTTATTTTGGCCTCCGTAGTCACCTGGGCAATCTTTTTCAGTAAGAGCGTAGAGTTTTTCAACCAGAAGCGTCGCCTGAAGCGCGAGCAGCAACTGCTGGCTGAAGCACGCTCTTTAAACCAGGCCAGCGATATCGCCGCTGATTTTGGTAGCAAAAGCTTAAGCTTGCATTTGCTCAATGAAGCGCAAAATGAGCTGGAACTGTCGGAAGGCAGCGACGATAACGAAGGTATTAAAGAGCGTACCAGTTTCCGCCTTGAGCGTCGGGTCGCCGCAGTAGGTCGTCAAATGGGCCGCGGTAACGGTTATCTTGCTACCATCGGCGCAATTTCGCCGTTCGTTGGTCTGTTTGGTACGGTCTGGGGCATCATGAACAGCTTTATTGGTATCGCGCAAACGCAAACTACCAACCTGGCAGTGGTTGCACCGGGTATTGCAGAAGCGTTGCTGGCAACGGCAATCGGTCTGGTGGCAGCGATTCCGGCGGTCGTTATCTATAACGTATTTGCACGCCAGATTGGCGGCTTTAAAGCGATGCTTGGCGATGTCGCAGCGCAGGTATTGTTGCTGCAAAGCCGTGACCTGGATCTGGAAGCCAGCGCCGCTGCGCATCCGGTTCGTGTTGCACAAAAATTACGCGCAGGATAATGTCCGATGGCAATGCATCTTAACGAAAACCTCGACGATAACGGCGAAATGCATGATATCAACGTGACGCCGTTTATCGACGTGATGTTGGTTCTGCTGATTATCTTTATGGTGGCGGCACCGTTAGCGACGGTAGATGTGAAGGTGAACTTGCCTGCTTCTACCAGCACGCCGCAGCCGCGCCCGGAAAAACCGGTTTATCTGTCGGTGAAGGCGGACAACTCAATGTTTATCGGTAACGATCCGGTCACCGATGAAACGATGGTTACGGCGCTGAATGCGTTAACCGAAGGTAAGAAAGACACCACCATCTTCTTCCGTGCAGATAAGACCGTCGACTACGAGATGTTGATGAAGGTAATGGATAAGCTGCATCAGGCAGGTTACCTGAAGATTGGTCTGGTCGGCGAAGAAACAGCCAAAGCGAAGTAAAGAGAATTGCCTGATGCGCTACGCTTATCAGGCCTACAAAATCTATCGCAACATATTGAGTTTTCATAAGTTTGTAGGCCAGATAAGGCGTTTACGCCGCATCCGGCCAGGTTAAAAGCACAATGATGCCCGGTTGCTATCACACAACCGGGCATTTTTTTAGCCTAAATGTTCGCCGCCACACACGCCGTGCACTTCTGCGGTGACATAGCTCGACTCCTGACTTGCCAGATAAACATATACAGGGGCCAGCTCCGCCGGTTGCCCCGCACGTTTCATCGGTGTTTGCTGACCAAACTGCGGGATCTTATCCTGCGTCTGTCCGCCGGAAATTTGCAGTGCTGTCCAGATAGGGCCTGGCGCGACAATATTCACCCGAATACCTTTCTCCGCGACCTGTTTTGCCAGGCCACGGCTGTAGTTCAGAATCGCCGCCTTCGTAGCCGCATAGTCCAGCAAATGCGGGCTTGGCTGGTAGGCCTGGATTGACGAAGTGGTGATGATACTGGCGCCTTTCGGTAGCAGGGGAATTGCTTCCTGGGTTAGCCAGAACAGCGCAAAAACGTTGATGGCAAAGGTCTTTTGAAACTGTTCGCTGGTGAGCTCTGCAATATCAGGAATGGCAACCTGTTTCCCGGCGACCAGCGCCATAATATCCAGCCCGCCTAAGGCCTTATGCGCTTCGTGAACCAGCGAACGGGCGAATTTCTCATCGCCTAAATCGCCTGGCAGCAGAACGGCTTTGCGTCCGCATTCTTCAATGATCTTTTTCACATCCTGAGCGTCTTCTTCTTCCACGGGAAGATAACTGATCGCCACGTCAGCCCCTTCACGCGCGTAAGCGATGGCGGCAGCGCGACCTATTCCGGAATCGCCCCCTGTCACCAGTGCTTTACGATCTTTCAGGCGACCGCTACCAACATAGGTTTTTTCGCCGCAATCCGGTACCGGTGTCATCTTGGCCTGGATGCCTGGCGTCGGTTGTTTCTGTTTGGGATATTCACCAGTGTAATACTGCGTGGTCGGGTCTTTTAAATGAGACATCGTTTTTCTCCCTTCAGGTTCAACGTCCTTTAAGGGTAGACGCACGCGCCACGGTAATCAGGGAACCAGGAAGATCCCTAAATCTCAGAATCATGCGACAACGGTTTAACGTATATGTTGATTTGCTGTTGCGCGCTGTTTACTCAATTGCGATATACTGTTGCCCGTTTTAACTACACGACAGGAATGTATGGAACGTTTTCTTGAAAATGCAATGTATGCTTCTCGCTGGCTGCTTGCCCCCGTGTACTTTGGCCTTTCGCTGGCGCTGGTTGCCCTGGCGCTGAAGTTCTTTCAGGAGATTATTCACGTCCTGCCGAATATCTTCTCAATGGCAGAATCAGATTTGATCCTCGTGTTGCTGTCGCTGGTGGATATGACGCTGGTTGGCGGTTTGCTGGTGATGGTGATGTTTTCCGGTTATGAGAATTTCGTCTCGCAGCTGGATATCTCCGAGAACAAAGAGAAACTGAACTGGCTGGGGAAAATGGACGCAACGTCGCTAAAAAACAAAGTGGCAGCGTCGATTGTGGCAATCTCTTCCATTCACTTACTGCGCGTCTTTATGGATGCGAAAAATGTCCCGGATAACAAACTGATGTGGTACGTCATTATCCATCTGACGTTTGTGCTTTCTGCATTTGTGATGGGCTATCTTGACCGACTAACTCGTCATAATCACTGATCTGATTCGGGCGCGGTTCTCGCGCCCGTTATCAATACGTCATTTATCGGACGACGCCTGCCACAGATTCAGCTCGCCATCAGCGATATGCTGGTCAATCTGCGCTAACTCCTCGGTGCTAAACGTCAGATTATTCAGCGCCTCCACGTTCTCCTCCAGTTGCTCCGGACGGCTGGCACCAATCAATACCGACGTCACTCGCTCATCTTTCAGCAACCAGCTTAACGCCATTTGCGCCATAGACTGACCGCGCTGCTGTGCCATTTCATTCAATAACCGCAGGCTGTTGAGGTTAGCTTCGGTGAGCATTTTCGGTGTCAGGCCGCGCACTTTATGACCTTCGCGATGCATCCGTGAATCTTCAGGAATGCCGTTGAGATATTTTCCGGTCAGCAATCCCTGGGCCAGTGGGGTGAAGGCAATGCAGCCCACGCCGTTATTTTGCAGGGTATCCAGCAGGCCGCTTTTATCCACCCAGCGGTTCAGTAAATTGTATGAAGGCTGATGAATTAACAGCGGAATTTTCCACTCGCGCAGCAACTCGACCATTTTTTGCGTCCGCTCTGGCGAGTAAGAGGAGATCCCAACATACAGCGCCTTGCCGCTTTGTACCGCATGAGCCAGCGCAGAGGCGGTTTCTTCCATCGGCGTATTTTCATCGACACGGTGCGAGTAAAAGATATCGACATATTCCAGCCCCATACGTTTCAGGCTTTGGTCGAGACTGGCAAGCAGGTATTTACGTGAACCGCCAGAGCCGTATGGGCCGGGCCACATATCGTATCCGGCTTTGGTAGAGATAATCAGTTCATCGCGATAAGCGGCAAAATCCTCGCGCAGCAGGCGACCAAAGTTCTCTTCTGCGCTTCCTGGAGGCGGCCCGTAATTGTTGGCTAAATCAAAGTGCGTAATGCCTAAATCAAACGCTTTACGCAGGATCGCACGCTGTGATTCCAGCGCGTTAACGTGACCGAAATTGTGCCATAAACCGAGCGATAACGCGGGTAGGCGTAAACCACTTTTTCCGCAATAGCGGTACTGCATCTGCCCGTAACGTTCGGGATTCGCTAACCAGACCATGACCTCTCCTTTCCACCGTTCAATTTCGAAACAATGTTTCTAGTTTAGCGATTCGCCTGCGCGTATCCCGTAGTCTGGCTCACAGAGTGACGAAAAACTGGGCAAAAACACACGCTTATGCTTTGCTTAAAAAAACAACAGCTGAGGAGTAAAACGATGCCGCGTTTGACCGCCAAAGATTTTCCGCAAGAGTTGCTGGATTACTACGACTATTACGCTCATGGGAAAATATCAAAACGTGAGTTTCTCAACCTGGCAGCGAAGTACGCGGTGGGCGGGATGACGGCGTTAGCGTTGTTTGATTTGCTCAAGCCAAATTACGCGTGGGCGACCCAGGTGGAGTTTACTGACCCGGAGATTGTCGCTGAGTACATCACGTATCCTTCGCCAAATGGTCACGGCGAGGTACGTGGTTATCTGGTGAAGCCTGCGAAGATGAGCGACAAAACACCCGCTGTGGTGATCGTGCATGAAAATCGTGGGCTGAATCCGTATATCGAAGATGTAGCACGGCGGGTGGCTAAAGCGGGATACATTGCTCTGGCACCCGACGGTTTAAGTTCCGTTGGTGGTTACCCGGGAAATGATGATAAAGGCCGCGAACTGCAACAGCAGATTGATCCAACCAAACTGATGAATGATTTCTTTGCCGCAATTGAGTTTATGCAACGCTATCCCCAAGCCTCGGGCAAAGTTGGCATAACCGGATTTTGCTATGGCGGTGGTGTCTCGAACGCGGCTGCCGTGGCGTATCCGGAACTGGCCTGCGCGGTGCCGTTTTATGGTCGTCAGGCACCCACTGCCGATGTAGCGAAGATTGAAGCGCCTTTACTGCTCCACTACGCGGAACTGGATACCCGAATCAACGAGGGCTGGCCCGCTTACGAGGCGGCGTTGAAGGCCAATAACAAAGTCTATGAAGCGTATATTTATCCGGGGGTTAACCATGGATTCCATAATGATTCCACGCCACGTTATGACAAATCAGCCGCCGATCTTGCCTGGCAAAGGACGCTGACATGGTTCGATAAATATCTTTCCTGAAGTGTTTATCCCTTAAAGGATAACGTCCTACATGTGCAGGAAAAAATAGCGTGCGTAAAAGTCGGAGTTTGCCTAAAATATCGCTATATATACTGATATATAACGTTTGAGGTAAACGATGAATAACCATTTCGGTAAAGGCTTAATGGCGGGATTAAAAGCAACGCATGCCGACAGTGCAGTTTATGTGACTAAATTTTGCGCCGATTATAAACGTGGTTTTGTATTAGGCTACTCGCACCGGATGTATGAAAAGACCGGCGATCGCCAGCTCAGCGCCTGGGAAGCGGGTATTCTGACGCGCCGTTATGGGCTGGATAAAGAGATGGTAATGGATTTCTTTCGTGAGAATAATTCCTGTTCTACGTTGCGCTTTTTTATGGCTTGTTATCGCCTCGAAAATTGATCAAACATACGTATTATCTTGCTTTAATTAATTACACTAATGCTTATTCCCTTCGTTTTAGCGCCCCGCCGCAGTATCATTGTAATGATAACCATAATAAATGTGTGGTAAATGGCGCATCGATCGCATTATTGATTTTGCGGTTGAGGCAAAATATATGCCAGGTCTTCGCAACGGAATAACTATAAATGACTGGAGATAACACCCTCATCCATTCTCACGGCATTAATCGTCGTGATTTCATGAAGCTTTGTGCAGCATTAGCCGCCACCATGGGGTTAAGTAGCAAAGCCGCCGCAGAGATGGCCGAATCGGTCACTAACCCGCAGCGCCCGCCGGTTATCTGGATTGGCGCGCAGGAATGCACCGGTTGTACGGAATCTCTGCTTCGTGCGACGCATCCAACGGTAGAAAACCTCGTGCTGGAGACTATCTCTCTGGAGTATCACGAAGTGCTTTCTGCCGCCTTCGGCCATCAGGTTGAAGAGAACAAACACAACGCGCTCGAGAAATACAAAGGGCAGTATGTGTTGGTTGTGGATGGTTCCATCCCATTAAAAGATAACGGTATTTATTGCATGGTTGCCGGTGAGCCGATTGTGGACCACATCCGCAAAGCGGCAGAAGGCGCAGCAGCAATTATCGCTATCGGTTCCTGCTCCGCGTGGGGCGGTGTTGCCGCGGCTGGGGTTAACCCAACCGGCGCAGTCAGCCTGCAAGAAGTTCTGCCAGGCAAAACTGTAATCAACATTCCTGGCTGCCCGCCAAACCCGCACAACTTCCTCGCGACCGTTGCGCACCTCATCACTTACGGCAAACCGCCGAAGCTGGATGACAAAAACCGTCCGACCTTCGCCTATGGTCGTCTGATTCACGAACACTGTGAACGTCGTCCGCACTTTGATGCTGGTCGTTTTGCCAAAGAGTTCGGTGATGATGGCCACCGCGAAGGCTGGTGCCTGTACCACCTCGGCTGTAAAGGGCCAGAAACTTACGGCAACTGCTCAACGCTGCAATTCTGCGACGTGGGCGGCGTGTGGCCGGTGGCAATTGGTCACCCATGCTATGGCTGTAACGAAGAAGGTATCGGCTTCCATAAAGGCATCCATCAGCTTGCCAACGTCGAAAACCAGACTCCGCGTTCACAGAAACCGGATGTCAACGCTAAAGAAGGCGGCAACGTCTCTGCGGGCGCTATCGGTTTGCTCGGCGGTGTGGTTGGGCTGGTTGCCGGTGTCAGCGTGATGGCGGTGCGTGAACTGGGTCGTCAGCAAAAGAAAGATAACGCTGACTCACGGGGAGAATAACCGTGAACAGACGTAATTTTATTAAAGCAGCCTCCTGCGGGGCATTGCTGACGGGCGCACTGCCATCTGTCAGCCATGCGGCTGCTGAAAACCGCCCGCCAATTCCGGGATCGCTGGGGATGTTGTACGACTCGACTTTGTGCGTAGGCTGTCAGGCTTGCGTCACCAAGTGTCAGGATATCAACTTCCCTGAACGTAACCCGCAAGGGGAACAGACCTGGTCGAACAACGACAAACTGTCGCCGTATACCAATAACATCATTCAGGTGTGGACCAGCGGCACTGGCGTCAACAAAGACCAGGAGGAGAACGGCTACGCGTACATTAAGAAACAGTGTATGCACTGCGTTGATCCGAACTGTGTCTCCGTGTGTCCGGTCTCTGCGCTGAAAAAAGATCCGAAAACCGGCATTGTCCATTACGACAAAGATGTGTGCACCGGCTGCCGTTACTGCATGGTTGCCTGTCCGTACAACGTGCCGAAGTACGACTACAACAACCCGTTTGGTGCGCTGCATAAGTGCGAACTGTGCAACCAGAAAGGTGTGGAACGTCTCGATAAAGGCGGTCTGCCTGGCTGCGTAGAAGTATGCCCAGCGGGCGCGGTGATTTTTGGGACGCGTGAAGAGCTGATGGCGGAGGCGAAAAAACGTCTGGCGCTAAAGCCTGGCAGCGAATACCACTATCCGCGTCAGACGCTGAAATCTGGCGACACTTACCTGCATACGGTGCCGAAATATTATCCGCATCTGTACGGCGAGAAAGAGGGCGGCGGTACTCAGGTTCTGGTACTGACGGGTGTGCCTTATGAAAATCTCGACCTGCCGAAGTTGGACGATCTTTCAACTGGCGCGCGTTCAGAAAATATTCAACACACCCTGTATAAAGGCATGATGCTACCACTGGCTGTGCTGGCGGGCTTAACCGTGCTGGTTCGTCGCAACACCAAAAACGACCATCACGACGGAGGAGACGATCATGAGTCATGATCCACAACCGCTGGGCGGCAAAATCATCAGTAAACCGGTCATGATTTTTGGACCGTTAATCGTCATCTGTATGCTCCTGATTGTGAAGCGTCTGGTGTTCGGTCTGGGCTCTGTCTCTGACCTGAACGGCGGCTTCCCGTGGGGCGTGTGGATCGCGTTTGACCTGCTGATCGGCACCGGCTTCGCCTGTGGCGGCTGGGCGCTGGCGTGGGCGGTATACGTCTTTAACCGTGGGCAATACCATCCGCTGGTGCGTCCGGCGCTGTTGGCGAGTCTGTTTGGTTACTCACTGGGTGGTTTGTCGATCACCATCGACGTTGGTCGCTACTGGAACCTGCCGTACTTCTACATTCCGGGTCACTTCAACGTGAACTCGGTACTGTTCGAGACGGCGGTCTGTATGACCATCTACATCGGCGTGATGGCACTGGAGTTTGCTCCGGCACTGTTTGAACGTCTGGGCTGGAAAGTGTCGCTCAAGCGTCTGAACAAGGTGATGTTCTTCATCATCGCGCTCGGTGCGCTGCTGCCAACTATGCACCAGTCTTCAATGGGGTCGCTGATGATCTCGGCGGGCTACAAGGTGCATCCGCTGTGGCAGAGCTATGAAATGTTGCCGCTGTTCTCGCTGCTGACGGCGTTCATCATGGGCTTCTCGATTGTCATCTTTGAAGGTTCGCTGGTGCAGGCGGGTCTGCGTGGCAACGGTCCGGATGAAAAGAGTCTGTTCGTCAAGCTGACCAACACCATCAGTGTGTTGCTGGCGATTTTCATCGTGCTGCGCTTTGGCGAGCTTATCTATCGCGACAAGCTGTCGTTAGCGTTTGCCGGTGACTTCTACTCCGTGATGTTCTGGATTGAAGTCCTGCTGATGCTCTTCCCGCTGGTGGTTCTGCGTGTGGCGAAGCTGCGTAATGATTCCCGCATGCTGTTCCTGTCGGCACTGAGCGCGCTGTTAGGTTGTGCAACCTGGCGTCTGACCTATTCGCTGGTGGCATTCAACCCGGGCGGCGGTTACGCCTACTTCCCGACCTGGGAAGAACTGTTGATTTCTATTGGTTTTGTGGCTATTGAGATTTGCGCTTACATCGTACTCATTCGTCTACTGCCGATACTTCCTCCTTTAAAACAAAACGATCATAATCGTCATGAGGCGAGCAAAGCATGAGCCAGAGAATTACTATTGATCCGGTAACCCGAATTGAAGGGCATTTACGCATCGATTGCGAAATCGAAAATGGCGTCGTTTCGAAAGCATGGGCTTCCGGTACCATGTGGCGCGGCATGGAAGAGATCGTGAAAAACCGCGATCCGCGCGATGCATGGATGATTGTGCAACGTATCTGTGGCGTATGTACTACTACTCACGCGCTGTCTTCCGTCCGTGCGGCAGAAAGTGCGCTGAATATCGACGTTCCGGTTAACGCGCAATACATCCGTAACATCATTCTGGCTGCGCACACCACGCATGACCATATCGTTCATTTCTATCAGCTCTCGGCGCTGGACTGGGTGGACATCACTTCTGCACTGCAAGCTGATCCAACCAAAGCCTCCGAAATGCTGAAAGGCGTTTCGACCTGGCATCTGAACAGCCCGGAAGAGTTCACCAAAGTTCAGAACAAGATCAAAGATCTGGTTGCCAGCGGTCAGTTGGGTATTTTCGCCAATGGCTACTGGGGTCACCCGGCGATGAAACTGCCGCCGGAAGTGAACCTGATTGCGGTAGCGCACTACCTGCAAGCGCTGGAGTGCCAGCGTGACGCTAACCGCGTCGTGGCGCTGCTGGGCGGTAAAACGCCGCACATTCAGAACCTGGCGGTAGGTGGGGTCGCGAACCCGATCAACCTCGACGGTCTGGGCGTGCTGAACCTTGAGCGCCTGATGTACATCAAGTCTTTCATCGACAAGCTGAGCGACTTTGTTGAGCTGGTTTACAAGGTTGATACCGCAGTTATCGCCGCGTTCTACCCGGAATGGCTGACGCGCGGTAAAGGTGCGGTGAACTACCTGAGCGTGCCGGAATTCCCGACCGACAGCAAAAACGGTAGCTTCCTGTTCCCGGGCGGCTACATTGAGAATGCGGATCTGTCCTCGTATCGTCCGATCACTTCTCATTCCGATGAATACCTGATCAAAGGAATTCAGGAAAGCGCGAAGCACTCCTGGTATAAGGACGAAGCGCCGCAGGCACCGTGGGAAGGTACCACTATTCCGGCTTATGATGGTTGGTCTGACGACGGTAAATATTCCTGGGTGAAATCACCGACTTTCTACGGCAAAACGGTAGAAGTGGGTCCGCTGGCTAACATGCTGGTAAAACTGGCGGCAGGTCGCGAGTCTACCCAGAACAAACTGAATGAAATCGTTGCGATTTATCAGAAACTGACTGGCAACACGCTGGAAGTGGCGCAGCTGCACTCCACGCTGGGCCGTATTATTGGTCGTACCGTTCACTGCTGCGAATTGCAGGATATCCTGCAAAACCAATACAGTGCACTGATCACCAATATCGGCAAAGGCGATCACACCACCTTTGTGAAGCCGAACATTCCGGCAACGGGCGAGTTCAAAGGCGTTGGCTTCCTCGAAGCGCCGCGCGGTATGCTCTCTCACTGGATGGTTATTAAAGACGGTATCATCAGCAACTACCAGGCGGTTGTTCCATCAACCTGGAACTCTGGTCCGCGTAACTTCAATGATGACGTCGGTCCTTACGAGCAGTCGCTGGTGGGTACACCGGTTGCCGATCCGAATAAACCGCTGGAAGTGGTGCGTACCATTCACTCCTTCGACCCGTGCATGGCCTGTGCGGTGCACGTAGTGGATGCCGACGGCAACGAAGTGGTTTCAGTGAAGGTTCTGTAATGCGTATTTTAGTCTTAGGGGTTGGCAATATTTTGCTGACCGATGAAGCCATCGGTGTGCGGATTGTTGAAGCGTTAGAGCAACGATACATTCTGCCGGATTATGTTGAGATCCTCGATGGCGGCACGGCGGGAATGGAGCTGCTTGGCGACATGGCAAATCGCGATCATCTGATTATTGCGGATGCCATTGTGTCGAAGAAGAGCGCGCCGGGAACGATGATGATCCTGCGGGATGAAGAAGTTCCGGCGTTGTTTACCAACAAAATCTCTCCGCATCAGCTTGGCCTGGCCGACGTCTTGTCGGCCCTGCGCTTCACCGGCGAGTTTCCGAAAAAGCTGACCCTGGTCGGCGTAATTCCGGAATCACTGGAGCCGCACATCGGCTTGACGCCGACGGTCGAAGCGATGATTGAACCTGCGCTTGAGCAGGTTCTGGCTGCGCTGCGTGAATCTGGCGTGGAAGCTATCCCACGGGAGGCGATTCATGACTGAAGAGATAGCAGGTTTCCAGACCTCCCCGAAGGCGCAAGTACAGGCAGCGTTTGAAGAAATTGCCCGGCGTTCGATGCACGATCTCTCTTTTCTGCATCCTTCAATGCCGGTGTATGTTTCTGATTTTACGCTGTTCGAAGGTCAGTGGACGGGGTGTGTGATCACCCCGTGGATGCTGAGTGCAGTTATCTTCCCCGGCCCGGATCAACTCTGGCCGCTGCGCAAAGTGAGTGAAAAAATCGGTCTGCAACTGCCGTATGGCACTATGACCTTTACCGTTGGCGAACTGGACGGTGTGTCGCAATACCTCTCCTGTTCGCTGATATCGCCGCTTTCGCACAGCATGTCGATTGAAGAGGGCCAACGCCTGACGGATGACTGCGCACGAATGATCCTTTCGCTGCCAGTCACTAATCCGGATGTACCACATGCAGGGCGTCGCGCCCTGCTGTTTGGTCGCAGGAGTGGCGAAAATGCATGAGTTGTCGCTTTGCCAGAGCGCCGTTGAGATTATCCAACGGCAGGCGGAGCAGCACGATGTTAAGCGCGTCACCGCCGTGTGGCTGGAAATTGGTGCGCTCTCCTGCGTTGAGGAGAGCGCCGTCCGTTTTAGTTTTGAAATTGTCTGCCAGGGAACGGTGGCGCAAGGGTGCGATTTACATATCGTCTATAAACCCGCCCAGGCCTGGTGTTGGGATTGCAGCCAGGTGGTGGAGATTCATCAGCACGATGCGCAGTGCCCGCTCTGTCACGGCGAGCGGTTGCGTGTCGATACCGGCGATTCGCTGATCGTCAAAAGTATTGAAGTTGAATAACCGGAGTTAACAATGTGTATTGGCGTTCCAGGCCAGGTGCTGGCTGTCGGTGAAGATATTCACCAGCTTGCGCAGGTTGAAGTATGTGGTATCAAGCGTGACGTGAATATCGCCCTGATTTGCGAAGGTAACCCTGCCGATCTGCTGGGCCAGTGGGTACTGGTGCACGTCGGATTTGCCATGAGCATCATCGACGAAGATGAAGCCAAAGCCACATTAGACGCGCTGCGCCAAATGGATTACGACATTACCAGCGCGTGATGATTAAAGCCGGATGCTTTCGTAGGCCTGATAAGACGCGCGAGCGTCGCATCAGGCATTGTGCCTGATTGCCGGATGCGGCGTGAACGCCTTATCCGGCCTACATTGGTCTGGATGGCTTGCTGCGACGAACGGTAACCATTACCCCTGGCGCTTATCTTCCGTATTTGTCTCGAAATCACTGGCGTCATGGCGTTCATGCAACTGCTCGTTCAGCGGTCCGTTGGTGCGGTTAACAATACGCCCACGTTTCACTGCCGGACGTTCGCCCACTTCTTTCGCCCAGCGTTGCACGTGCTTATAACTGCCCGCATCAAGAAACTCTGCGGCATCATACACGCCGCCTAACACCACGTTGCCAAACCACGGCCAAATCGCCATATCCGCAATGGTGTACTCATCGCCCGCAACAAACTTATGCTGCGCCAGTTGCTTATCCAGCACGTCGAGCAGGCGCTTGGCTTCCATGGTAAAGCGGTTAATGGCGTACTCAATTTTCACTGGCGCGTAATGATAAAAGTGACCAAAACCACCGCCGAGGAACGGCGCAGCGCCCTGTAACCAGAACAACCAGTTCATCGTTTCAGTTCGCTTCGCCAGATCCTGCGGCAGGAAGTAGCCAAATTTCTCGGCCAGATAAAGCAGAATCGATCCTGACTCAAACACGCGGATCGGCGGGTTATGTGTATGATCGCGCAGAGCGGGAATTTTCGAGTTCGGGTTCACTTCGACAAAACCGCTGGAGAATTGATCGCCATCGCCAATGCGAATCAGCCACGCGTCGTACTCTGCGCCGGTGACGCCCAGCGCCAGCAGCTCCTCAAGCATAATCGTTACTTTCTGACCGTTCGGCGTTCCCAGCGAATAGAGTTGCAATGGGTGTTTGCCAACGGGCAGCGTTTTTTCATGTGTCGGACCAGAAACCGGGCGATTGATATTGGCGAACGCGCCGCCAGCGGATTTATCCCACGTCCAGACTTTCGCGGGCTGATAAGTATTGTCTGCCATAGTGAGTTGCCTTCTGAGTGGTAGTGTTGAAGCAGTGTAGCAGGTCACTTGCTGTGCAGAATGTGAATTTTTTAACCCTTTGCGCCAGCCGCTGCGTTGAGGTGTATGATAAGTCTAACCTCTGTCCGGTTAATGTCGCTGAGCAGGTAATCAGAGCACAACAATTACGCCAACTGCT
Source organism: Escherichia sp. E4702 (assembly GCF_963883545.1). Lineage (NCBI taxonomy): Bacteria > Pseudomonadati > Pseudomonadota > Gammaproteobacteria > Enterobacterales > Enterobacteriaceae > Escherichia > Escherichia sp. E4702. The sequence continues at coordinate 89,379 of NZ_CAWORF010000003.1, forward strand.
TAGGTTGTATTGTTAAAGGTAAAGTGATGAGCAAAGGAACGACCAGCCAGGATGCCCCGTTCGGGACGTTATTGGGCTACGCCCCCGGTGGTGTAGCAATCTACTCTTCAGATTACAGTTCTCTCGATCCGCAGGAATACGAAGATGACGCCGTATTCCGTAGCTATATCGACGACGAATATATGGGCCACAAATGGCAATGCGTTGAGTTTGCTCGCCGTTTTCTCTTTCTGAACTACGGTGTGGTCTTCACTGACGTGGGCATGGCGTGGGAGATTTTCTCGCTGCGCTTCCTGCGTGAAGTGGTTAATGACAACATTCTGCCATTGCAGGCATTTCCTAACGGTTCGCCGCGTGCGCCGGTCGCGGGCGCGCTTCTTATCTGGGATAAAGGCGGTGAATTTAAAGACACCGGCCATGTCGCCATCATTACCCAATTGCATGGCAACAAAGTCCGTATTGCGGAACAGAACGTGATTCATTCCCCGTTGCCGCAAGGGCAACAGTGGACGCGCGAGCTGGAGATGGTGGTAGAAAACGGCTGCTATACCCTCAAAGACACCTTCGATGACACCACTATTCTGGGCTGGATGATCCAGACGGAAGATACTGAATACAGCTTACCGCAGCCGGAAATCGCAGGCGATTTGTTGAAGATCAGCGGAGCGCGCCTGGAAGACAAAGGCCAGTTTGACGGTAAATGGCTGGATGAAAAAGATCCGCTGCAAAACGCCTACGTGCAGGCCAACGGTCAGGTGATCAATCAGGATCCGTATCATTACTACACCATTACGGAGAGCGCCGAACAGGAACTGGTTAAAGCCACCAACGAGCTGCACCTGATGTATCTTCACGCCACCGATAAAGTGCTGAAAGATGACAACCTGCTGGCGTTGTTCGACATTCCGAAAATCCTCTGGCCGCGTTTGCGCCTCTCCTGGCAGCGTCGTCGCCACCATATGATCACCGGTCGTATGGATTTCTGTATGGATGAACGTGGCCTGAAGGTCTATGAATACAACGCCGATTCAGCCTCTTGTCATACTGAAGCGGGCTTGATCCTCGAACGCTGGGCGGAGCAGGGCTATAAAGGCAATGGCTTCAATCCGGCGGAAGGGCTGATTAACGAACTGGCTGGCGCGTGGAAACACAGTCGCGCGCGTCCATTTGTCCATATCATGCAGGACAAAGATATCGAGGAAAACTATCACGCGCAGTTTATGGAGCAGGCGCTGCAACAGGCGGGCTTTGAAACGCGTATCTTGCGCGGGCTAGATGAACTGGGCTGGGATGCTGCCGGACAACTGATTGATGGGGAAGGGCGACTGGTTAACTGCGTGTGGAAGACCTGGGCGTGGGAAACGGCGTTTGATCAGATTCGTGAAGTCAGTGACCGTGAATTTGCTGCGGTGCCAATTCGCACTGGTCACCCGCAAAATGAAGTGCGCCTGATCGACGTTCTGCTACGCCCGGAAGTGCTGGTCTTTGAACCGCTATGGACGGTGATCCCTGGCAACAAAGCGATTCTGCCAATTCTCTGGTCGCTGTTCCCGCATCATCGTTATCTGCTGGATACCGATTTCACTGTTAATGATGAACTGGTGAAAACTGGTTACGCCGTGAAACCGATTGCCGGTCGCTGTGGTAGCAATATCGACCTGGTCAGCCATCATGAAGAGGTGCTCGACCAAACCAGCGGTAAATTTGCCGAGCAGAAAAATATCTACCAGCAACTGTGGTGCCTGCCAAAAGTGGACGGTAAATACATTCAGGTATGTACCTTCACCGTGGGCGGCAACTACGGCGGGACGTGTTTGCGCGGCGATGAATCTCTGGTCATCAAAAAAGAGAGTGATATTGAACCGTTAATTGTGCTGAAAGAGTAATAGACTTTTTCGCAAACCCGTGCTGATTATCAAAAATAATCAGCACGGAAAATTGTTCATGGAATGCTCAAAATATTGAATATTGAAATACATTAACTTAATAAATTCACAATATGAATGTATTAATGATTGAAATGATTCGCCATTAATTATTTCTTAAAATTTTGAATAGCAACTTATTATCTGATACTAAAGAAATAACACTCTTTTTATCGTTAAAAAATGATATTTCACTTTGCCCACGCCGTTAAAGTCACTGATAATGCGTCCGTTCGTAAATTCAAAATGGCGTAATCTAATATATGCTAAATTTATTTGTTGGCCTTGATATATACACAGGGCTTTTGTTATTACTTGCTCTGGCATTTGTGTTGTTCTACGAAGCAATCAATGGTTTTCATGACACGGCGAATGCGGTGGCAACCGTTATTTATACTCGTGCCATGCAGCCACAACTTGCCGTGGTGATGGCGGCATTTTTTAACTTTTTTGGCGTATTGCTTGGCGGACTTAGCGTCGCCTATGCCATCGTCCATATGTTGCCAACCGATTTGTTGCTGAATATGGGGTCAACCCACGGTCTGGCGATGGTCTTTTCCATGCTGCTGGCGGCGATTATCTGGAACCTGGGAACGTGGTTCTTTGGTTTACCGGCCTCCAGTTCACACACATTGATTGGCGCGATTATCGGCATCGGCTTGACCAACGCGCTGTTAACCGGCTCGTCGGTGATGGATGCGTTAAACCTGCGTGAAGTGACCAAGATTTTCTCCTCGTTAATTGTCTCCCCCATCGTCGGCCTGGTCATTGCGGGTGGTCTGATTTTCCTGCTGCGCCGTTTCTGGAGCGGGACGAAAAAGCGTGACCGTATTCACCGCATTCCTGAAGATCGCAAAAAGAAAAAAGGCAAACGTAAGCCGCCATTCTGGACGCGTATTGCGCTGATTGTTTCCGCTGCGGGCGTGGCGTTTTCGCACGGCGCGAACGACGGGCAGAAAGGGATCGGCCTGGTGATGCTGGTGCTGGTGGGGATAGCGCCCGCTGGTTTCGTCGTCAATATGAATGCGTCTGGCTATGAAATTACCCGTACCCGCGATGCAGTGACTAACTTCGAACACTATCTGCAACAGCATCCTGAACTGCCGCAGAAGTTAATTGCGATGGAACCTCCATTGCCTGCGGCATCGACTGATGGCACGCAAGTGACGGAGTTTCACTGTCATCCGGCAAATACCTTTGATGCGATTGCGCGCGTTAAAACGATGCTGCCGGGCAATATGGAAAGCTACGAGCCGTTAAACGTAAGTCAACGCAGTCAGCTGCGCCGTATTATGCTTTGTATCTCTGATACCTCTGCGAAGCTGGCGAAACTGCCAGGCGTTAGCAAAGAAGACCAGAGCCTGCTGAAAAAACTGCGCAGCGATATGTTAAGCACCATTGAGTACGCTCCGGTGTGGATCATCATGGCGGTAGCACTGGCGTTGGGTATAGGCACCATGATTGGCTGGCGCCGTGTAGCGATGACCATCGGTGAGAAAATTGGTAAGCGCGGCATGACGTATGCGCAAGGGATGGCGGCGCAGATGACGGCGGCGGTATCTATCGGTCTTGCCAGTTATATTGGGATGCCTGTTTCCACAACTCACGTACTCTCTTCTGCGGTGGCGGGGACGATGGTGGTAGATGGCGGTGGGTTACAGCGTAAAACGGTAACCAGTATCCTGATGGCGTGGGTGTTTACCTTACCGGCGGCAATTTTTCTGTCTGGTAGTCTGTACTGGATTGCATTGCAGCTTATCTAACCTTCCTGTTAATGCCCGGTCCTGCGATCGGGCATTATCACTTCTGACTAGCGATAACCTCGCGCTGTCATAAAATCCATTATCGCTTTTTCCGCATCAACCAGCACTTGTTCCAGCGGTTGGTTGGCATCGATATCAACCAGTTGCGCGCCTCCAAAGGTTAACTTTGGCGTTATGGCAATTTTCTTCGCCAGAGATTCTCGTTTGTGGTCAGGCTTACGTGCGCAGGCCACGTCCAGGGAGACATTGAGTTTGATGACCAGATCGGGCTTATGGCTCGCCATCCAGTGAAATGCTTTACGTTCCTGACTTGCCAGCCATGACACAAACCGGCCACCTTCAACGTTAGGCGGGAACACCGTACCATCATAAGCGCCAGGAATCTGGTCCTGCGGATAACGGTCGGTCAAAACAATTAACCCGCGACGACGACAGGCAAGCATATGACGGAAGCGCAGTAAGCGGCGGGCGACAAACGCTGTAATTACCAGCGCCGGAACTGGTCCAGGTAATTTTTTTGCTGTTTTCACTTTATTGCGTTCAATAGATTTATTAAGCGACTTTCCCATTAAGGGCAGTTTTACCACTGCACGACCGACATTACCGGCTTGTTTTCCGAGATGAACTCTTTCTGCGGCGCCATATTTTTCGACAACGGTAATGAGATGTTCACACACCGTTGACTTGCCTGAACCATCACTACCAATAACGGCTATTAATGGAGGTGTTATTGACTGCATGAATATATCCTTAAATTTAAATATCCATCCAAAATATTTATCTGGTTAATATGTTTTTATGAAAGCGTAATTCAGGTCAATGTCACAATTAACCATTGTCACAATAAGGTTGAACGGATATTCTGAGCACGGACCACGTAATATTCAATACATTATTTGCTGCCGGGTTTTTCGTGAATCAACGTAATATGTCAATAATTAATTCCACGCCAGTGCGTGTTATTGCCATTGTAGGATGTGATGGTTCAGGTAAATCGACCCTCACGGCAAGCCTGGTGAATGAACTGGCAGCAATAATGCCAACAGAACACATTTATCTCGGGCAATCGTCCGGACGAATTGGCGAATGGATTTCACAGTTCCCTATAATTGGCGCCCCTTTTGGGCGTTATCTGCGGGGTAAGGCAGCTCATGTGCATGAAAAGCCCTCAACACCGCCCGGCAATATTACCGCGCTGGTTATCTATTCGCTTTCCTGCTGGCGTGCGTACAAGTTTCGCAAAATGTTGAGAAAAAGCCAGCATGGCTTTTTGTTGATTACCGACCGTTACCCGCAGGTTGAAGTCCCTGGCTTTCGTTTTGATGGCCCACAACTGGCTAAAACTAAAGGCGGTAATGGCTGGGTAAAAATGTTAAGGCAGCGCGAGCTGAAGCTGTACCAATGGATGGCGTCTTATTTGCCCGTATTGTTGATTCGTCTTGGCATTGATGAACAAACCGCGTTTTCGCGTAAACCTGACCATCAACTGGCAGCGTTACAGGAAAAAATCGCCGTTACGCCGCAACTGACTTTCAACGGCGCCAGGATCCTTGAACTGGATGGTCGGCAACCAGCCGATGAAATCCTGCAAGCGTCACTACGTGCAATTCACGCCGCACTTTCCTGATCACCAAAATGGATAGGGGATGATTTAAAGAATGGATGCACTACAAACGCAAGCTGTTAACAGCACTACCGCGCCGCAGCCCAGCTACATTCCGGGGCTAATTGCGGTGGTCGGGTGCGATGGCACCGGCAAATCCACGCTGACCACCGATCTGGTGAAATCATTGCAACAGCACTGGCAAACCGAGCGGCGCTATCTGGGGCTGCTCTCGGGCGAAGACGGTGACAAAATCAAACGATTACCGTTGGTTGGTGTCTGGCTGGAGCGGCGACTGGCGGCAAAATCCTCGAAAACCCAAAGCATGAAAACTCGCTCTCCGGCGCTCTGGGCGGCGGTGATTATGTACTGCTTCTCGCTGCGAAGAATGGCGAATCTGCGCAAGGTCCAGCGACTGGCGCAAAGCGGCGTTCTGGTGGTCAGCGATCGCTTTCCGCAGGCGGAAATTTCCGGTTTTTATTATGACGGGCCGGGGATTGGCGTCGAGCGCGCGACCGGGAAAATCAACCAATTTCTGGCGCAGCGCGAGCGACAGTTATACCAACAAATGGCGCAGTACCGTCCTGAATTAATCATTCGTTTGGGGATTGATATTGATACTGCCATTTCCCGCAAGCCTGACCATGACTATGCCGAGCTGCAGGACAAAATCGGCGTCATGTCGAAGATTGGCTATAACGGCACAAAAATTTTAGAGATTGATTCCAGAGCGCCCTACAGCGAAGTGCTGGAACAGGCACTGAAAGCGGTTTCTCTGGTTGCCATCGTTTCTGACCGCCGAAGTTTGACTTAAGGCAGGCTGGATATTTTTCATTTTTCAACGATAAGGTCAGGCTGAATTGGCAGGTTTTAACATCAAACATTGGTTTGCAGATGGAGCCTTTCGCACCATTATTCGTAACAGCGCCTGGTTAGGTTCCAGCAATGTCGTGAGTGCCTTGCTGGGCTTACTGGCGCTTTCGTGCGCCGGTAAAGGAATGACGCCAGCGATGTTTGGCGTACTTGTCGTCATACAGTCTTATGCCAAGTCGATTAGTGATTTTATTAAGTTTCAGACATGGCAGTTGGTGGTGCAGTACGGAACGCCAGCATTAACCAACAATAATCCCCAGCAATTCCGTAACGTTGTCTCATTTTCCTTCTCGCTGGATATCGTCAGCGGCGCGGTGGCGATTGTCGGCGGCATTGCCTTACTGCCATTCCTTTCCCATTCATTAGGTCTGGATGACCAAAGCTTTTGGCTGGCGGCGCTCTATTGCACGCTCATTCCTTCAATGGCTTCCTCCACGCCGACCGGCATTCTGCGTGCGGTTGATCGCTTCGACTTAATTGCTGTACAGCAGGCGACGAAACCTTTTCTGCGTGCGGCGGGCAGCGTAATAGCCTGGTATTTTAACTTTGGCTTTGCCGGATTTGTTATCGCCTGGTACGCATCGAATCTGGTTGGCGGCACCATGTACTGGTGGTTTGCCGCGCGCGAATTACGCCGCAGAAATATCCATAACGCGTTCAAATTGAATCTGTTTGAGTCTGCCCGACACATCAAAGGCGCATGGAGTTTTGTCTGGTCAACCAACATTGCCCATTCCATTTGGTCGGCGCGTAATTCATGTAGCACGGTACTGGTGGGGATCGTATTAGGGCCAGCTGCTGCCGGGTTATTTAAAATCGCCATGACATTCTTCGATGCCGCCGGGACGCCCGCCAGTTTGTTGGGTAAGAGTTTTTACCCTGAAGTCATGCGATTAGATCCACGAACCACCAGACCGTGGCTCCTGGGCGTGAAGTCTGGATTGCTGGCAGGTGGGATTGGCATTCTGGTGGCGCTGGCCGTGTTAATCGTTGGCAAGCCACTTATTTCACTGGTGTTTGGTGTTAAGTATCTCGAAGCGTATGACCTGATCCAGGTGATGCTCGGAGCCATTGTTATTTCGATGCTGGGTTTCCCACAGGAGTCATTATTGCTAATGGCAGGGAAACAGCGTGCTTTTCTCGTGGCACAAACCATCGCCTCTATCGGCTACATCGTGTTGCTGTTCATGTTCTGCCATCTGTTTGGCGTGCTGGGGGCAGCATTTGCTTACTTCGGTGGGCAATGTCTTGATGTGGTGCTCTCGTTAATTCCGACATTAAAGGCGTTCTTTCAACGCCATTTATTGGCCTATAACGCAGTGGGAGAAAAATCCCAATGATGAAAAAATATTTTCCACTTGAGGTCAGTGAGCGTTTATTTATCGCGGTCGAAGAAGATGATGTTGTTGACGCTCAAGTTAGCTTACCACCAACGATCGCACTGCGTTGTTCATCGGAAATTATTCATGATAATTATGCATTATGCCTGAGATTCTGGTTGGACGGCGTCAATCGCAAGGCGTTGCTCCACCTGACTCTGAAGCAGGCTAAAGGTGACTCTCTTACCGACGAAGAACGCAAACAGTATAAATACATGCGAGCGCGCTACAAGCATCTGCGTTTTGCGCAACGGCTGTATTTAAAGAAGCATCAGGCTGGTTTTTTATTTGGCAAAACGACCGTTTTTCTGGGGCGTTTTCAGGATGGTTTTCGTAACGGTAAGAAAAATATTGTGTCGTATTACGGCAACCTGTTACGTATTTATTTAAGCTCTCCTGTCTGGTGGCTGGTGAACTATTCATTACGCCATAGCCAGCTAGAAAGCGTTAATGGTTTTATCGCTTATCGGCAGAAGCAAATGCGCATCCTGAAAGAAATTATTGCCAGGCCGCAGCTAACCGGCAGGGAATTTCATGATGTGCGAAAAATCATCAGTCAGCAGGTTTCTTATTACGACACTCTAAGATCGCTTGATCCCGAAAATACAGAGGCGTTGCAGATTTCCCGCTTCCTGGCGGCCATTAATGGCCTGATGGGGGATAAGCACGACGACATGGTGGCGGATGATTTGGACAATCGCCAATCGTATGATGCGCCAGTGGCACTCGACAGCGATATTCGTCAGCGCTTAGAACTGCTGATTTCGCGTTTTCCGCTATAACCGGAGTAATGATGCCCTCTCGTCTGATTACTGCGCTGATATTTTCACTCTTCTCGTTCTGCGCTACTGCGCACAATTTCGTCATCGGAAAACCGGTCACACCTGTTTATATTCAGGACGGTGGCGAATTACTGCTCAAAAATGACGAAATTTACTATCAAAAGTGGAACAGCACGCAACTGAAAGGAAAAGTCCGCATTATTCAGTATATCGCCGGGCGAAAGTCAGCGAAGAAGAAGAACTCTCTGTTAATCAAAGCAGTAGAAACAGCAAACTTTCCTCAGGATCGTTTTCAGCCCACCACCATTGTGAACACCGATGATGCCATCTTTGGCACCGGCTATTTTGTGACAGGTAAAATTGAAAAAAATAAACGCCGTTATCCGTGGGCGCAATTCGTAATCGACGGCAGCGGTCTGGGGCGCGTTGCCTGGCAACTGCCGGAACAGAGTTCAACCATTCTGGTGCTGAATAAATACGGGCAAATTCAGTGGGCGAAGGACGGCAGCCTGACGCCAGAAGAAGTTGATCAGGTCATTGCGTTGGCGCAGAAGCTGATCAATGAATAAAAAACTCAAAGGATTGAGGGCGTTAGTGAGATGAAGCTGGTTGAACACTACATCATGCGTGGTACACGCCGTCTGGTGCTGATTATCGTTGGTTTTTTGATCTTTATCTTCGCCAGTTACTCTGCACAGCGTTACCTGACCGAAGCAGCCAATGGGACTTTAGCGCTTGATGTGGTACTTAATGTTGTTTTCTACAAAGTGCTGATAGCGCTTGAAATGTTACTCCCAGTGGGCCTGTATGTGTCAGTTGGCGTGACGCTAGGGCAGATGTATACCGACTCGGAAATTACCGCTATCTCTGCGGCGGGCGCCAGTCCCACACGTTTGTATAAAGCCGTTCTGTATCTGGCAATTCCATTAAGCATTTTTGTCACGCTGTTGTCGATGTATGGTCGGCCCTGGGCTTATGCGCAGATTTATCAACTGGAACAACAGTCGCAGTCGGAGCTGGATGTTCGCCAGTTGCGGGCAAAGAAATTTAACACTAACGATAACGGACGAATGATCCTTTCGCAGACGGTTGATCAAGACAATAATCGCCTGACTGACGCGCTGATTTACACCTCTACCGCCAATCGAACCCGCGTTTTCCGCGCCCGTTCGCTTGATGTTGTTGACCCCTCTCCGGAGAAGCCAACCGTTATGTTGCATACCGGCACGGCTTATATACTCGATCATCAGGGCAGTGACGACAACGAACAGATCTACCGTAATCTGCAGTTACATCTCAATCCACTGGATCAAAGTGCCAACGTCAAACGTAAAGCGAAATCGGTCGCGGAATTGGCGCGCTCTGTATTTCCTGCCGATCATGCCGAACTGCAATGGCGACAAAGCCGTGGCCTGACAGCGTTGTTAATGGCTCTGCTGGCTATTTCTTTAAGTCGGGTAAAACCGCGGCAAGGGCGATTTTCAACGTTACTGCCACTGACGTTGCTGTTTGTTGCCATTTTTTATGGCGGCGACGTCTGCCGTACGCTGGTGGCTAACGGCGCTATTCCCCTCATTCCTGGTTTGTGGTTAGTGCCCGGACTCATGCTAATGGGCCTGTTGATGCTGGTCGCACGCGACTTCTCCTTGCTGCAGAAATTTTCCCGATGAATGTTTTCAGTCGCTATTTAATCCGTTACCTCTTTCTCGGTTTTGCCGCCGCCGCAGGGCTATTGCTGCCGCTTTTTACCACCTTCAACCTGATTAACGAACTGGATGATGTCAGTCCGGGCGGTTATCGCTGGACTCAGGCAGTGCTGGTGGTGCTAATGACCTTACCGCGCACACTGGTCGAACTTTCGCCGTTTATCGCCTTATTGGGTGGGATTGTTGGTCTCGGGCAGTTATCGAAAAACAGTGAGCTTACCGCCATTCGCAGCACGGGGTTTTCTATCTTCCGTATTGCACTGGTGGCGCTGGTCGCCGGGATATTGTGGACTGTTTCGTTAGGCGCGATAGATGAGTGGGTGGCGTCGCCATTGCAGCAACAGGCGTTGCAAATCAAATCGACCGCCACCGCGTTGGGGGAGGACAATGACATTACTGGCAATATGCTGTGGGCCAGGCGCGGTAATGAATTTGTGACGGTGAAATCGCTAAACGAGCAGGGCCAGCCGGTGGGCGTGGAGATATTTCATTACCGCGACAATCTCTCGCTCGAATCCTACATTTATGCACGCAGCGCCACCATTGAAGACGACAAAACGTGGATCTTGCATGGTGTGAATCATAAAAAATGGCTGAATGGCAAAGAAACGCTGGAAACATTAGATAATCTTGCCTGGCAATCGGCCTTCACCAGTATGAATCTTGAAGAGTTATCGATGCCGGGGAATACTTTTTCTGTCCGTCAGCTTAATCATTACATCCATTATTTGCAGGAAACCGGGCAACCCAGCAGCGAATACCGCCTTGCACTGTGGGAAAAACTGGGGCAACCGATCTTAACCCTGGCGATGATTTTGCTGGCTGTACCGTTTACCTTTAGCGCCCCGCGCTCGCCAGGGATGGGTAGCCGTCTCGCTGTAGGCGTCATCGTTGGCTTACTCACTTGGATCAGCTACCAAATCATGGTCAATCTGGGATTGCTATTTGCGTTGAGCGCACCCGTTACCGCGCTCGGTTTACCGATAGCGTTTGTACTGGTGGCGTTGAGCCTGGTGTATTGGTATGACAGTCAACATTAAACCCGCCGTGGCGCAACACCACGGCGGGCTCACGTTACTGCTTCAGAGTAGCGAACGCCTGAATGATGGCATCAATTTGCTCGCGACTGTGGGCAGCATTAACGCTACAGCGCAGCAGCGTCATGCCCGCCGGCGCGGCAGGTGGCAGGATAAGATTCACATACACGCCCAGCGAAATAAGCTCACGCCAGATGCGTAAACCTTCCTCTTTCGAACTGATTATTACTGGCACTACTGGGCTAATATGTGAGCTTAACTCGTAACCCAGTTTTTGCAGACCGTCATACAGATGGTTGGCGTTATCCATCAGCTTTTGCCGCAGCTCTGGTTGAGTGGCAATGGTTCTTAACGACGAGCGCACGGTTGCAATGCAGGAAGGAGAAGGAGAGGCGGTAAAAATATACGGACGGCTGCCGTAGCGCAGCACTTCCATCGCTTCCGAACCCACGGCAAAACCACCAATAGAAGCCAGGCTTTTACTGAAGGTGCCAACGATAATATCCACATCATCTTCAACGCCGACAGCTTCAGCCAGTCCGCGCCCCGTTGCGCCTAACACGCCGAACGAGTGAGCTTCATCGACAATTAAATATCCGCCGAGACGACGTTTGATATCAACAATTTCCGCCAGCGGCGCAACGTCACCGAGCATACTGTAGATGCCTTCAACGATGATAATCGCCTCTTTTGCCCGTTCACCGAGGCGAACCATGCGACGCTCCAGATCGTTGGCGTCATTATGGCGGAAACGAATAATCTCCGCGCCGCCGAGAGAACAGGCGTCATAAATACTGGCGTGGCTGTCGGCATCCAACAACACCACGGCGTTATGGTCGGCGAGTGCGCTGATGACGCCCAAATTAGCGGTATAACCGGTTGAAAAAACGATAGCGGTAGGGCGATTGAAAAACTCGGCAATCTCTTTCTCTAACGCCAGATGCGGTGCATAACTGCCATTCGCCATACGTGAGCCGGTGGTGCCGGTGCCTTGCGTCGCTAACGCTGCTTGACCATCGGCGATGGCATCATGATTGAAGGTTAAACCGAGATAATTATTGGTCCCGGCCAGGATCACTTTTTTATTGCCGATACGCCCTTCGGTGGCGGAATACACTTCATCAATACAGGTGCCAAACGGCGTTAACCCGTTATCGCTAAATTGCAGTCGCTCGCCCGCAAGACGCGCATATTTATCGTATAGCCCCATTATTTATTCTCCAGCCATGGAAGTAGTGTTTCCATTAATTGCACAGGGGTTTTGACATCCAGCAGAATATTAATAGGAATGGAAATATCAAATCTGTCTTCAAGCATCATTAAGAGATCCATCACTTTGATCGACTCCAGGCCGAGATCGTTGACGAGATCGCTGTCAGGCTTAATTTCCACACCGTTTTCGACCAAATCCTGTAAACAGGAAAGGATGTAATCCATTACTATTTCACGATTTACCATAGAAACGTTAACACACCTTTAAACAAGACAATCAAAATAGCCCGTTGCGTAATGCGTGTTCCAGGCTAATCCCGGGAAACCAATTAATATCTTCAGAAATACGGTTATTACTTGCCGACCAGTCAACATGAGTTAATTCACCCAATTTTGAGCGGGTCAGCATAGGTTCTTTACCTGCCAGGCGACTCAACGCGGTACTGACATCTGCAAGGTAGGTGAGCAATGGCAGAGGAATGCCGACCATCCGTACAGCTCCTTGACGGGCGGCTGCGGCCAGTTGTTGCACGCGCTGCCAGTCATAGCCACCGGCGACACCATCACATAATTCATACGTTTGCGTCTGTACGGAATCGGTGCTTAACCACTGACCCACGGCTTGCGCGAAATCGGTGACGTGCAGGAAAGAGAGCTGTGTATCTGGTGCGCCCAGACGTGGCAGCAGGCCGCGCAGCATCCAGTCAAACAGCGGTTTTAACTCTTTATCGCCGGGACCATACACGGCTGTCGGGCGAAAAACGCCCAGCGTAATTTCGTCCGCCATTGCAGTCAGCCGTTGTTCGGCGACGTGTTTGGAATTTGCGTACCAGGAGAGTTCGGGATGGCGCGCCGCCAGCGAAGAGATAAACAGAAAACGTTGGCAAAAACCGCTCTCTTTTGCCGCCTGCATCAGGCGCAGGCTGCCGTCAACGTTACAGCGGGTAAAAATCTCTTCTTTGTGTCCGCGCACTTGTCCGGCGCAATGGACCACAGCACCGGCACCAGCAACCAACTCGCTAAGTGAATGCGTATCTTCCAGCGAACCGCGCACCCAGGTAACGTTATCGTTATGGTGAGCACGGGAAGTACGCGTCAATGCGCGGACGTGAAAGCCGCGGGCGAGCAGATTATCGATAATATATTTACCGATAAACCCGGTAGCGCCCGTCACCGCGACAGTTTGATTCATGCGAGAGATTCCTGCACATGGAAACTGGCGGCAACGGCTTTCTGATAACGTTTTTTGGCTTCTGCGCGGGCGGGCTTGCCGGAAGATGTGCGAGGAATGCTGTGGGGCGGTAACAGGTCGATAGCCGCGGTTACGCCAAATTCGCTTTGTATCCGCGCCGCCAGCGAGTGGATAAGCTGCGTGCGGCGCTCTGCGTCGCTGATCCGACACTGGATCTGCAAAATGATTTTTTCCTGGGCGGTAACAAACGCAATGGCATCGCCAGAGTGAATTTCTGGCTCCTGTTCCGCAATGTATTCGATATCCTGCGGCCAGATATTACGCCCACGAATAATAATCAGGTCTTTAATGCGCCCGGTGACATACAGATAACCGTCCAGCAGATAGCCGAGATCGCCGGTATCTAACCAGCCCGTCGCGGTAATTTCGTCTTGTGAAGCCTGATCGCCAAAGTAACCGCTCATCAGGCTGGGGCCGGAGATGCAAATATGGCCCACCACACGTTCCGCTACTGGTATACCTGCTTCATTACGGATTTCAATGCCATGTTCCGGCAACGCCTTACCACAGTTGACGAAAGTTGATACGGCACGTGTTTCAACACCTGGCGTCACGGCTTTACCCTGATATTCAAGGATGTCGCGATCCACTTCGTTAACCACAACCCCCGAGGCTTCATCGGAGAAGCTAACGGCCAGCGCGTTTTCTGCCAGTCCGTAGCAGGGCATAAAGGTTTTATCGTCAAAGTTAACCTGACGGAAACATTCAGCGAACTGATGGAGTTGTTCTGCTGAGATGGGTTCTGCGCCAATACCCGCAACGCGCCAGCAGGAAAGATCCAGTTCAGCGAGATCTTTTTCATTCACGCGGCGCTGGCACAATTCATAGCCAAACGGCGGCGCAACGGAAACCGTGCCATGATTTTTACTGATCAATTTAAGCCATTGGAGTGGGCGCATGGCAAAATCCTGGGTACGTAAATAATCCACCGAAAGCTGCGTGGCGACAGGTGTCAGGAGAAAACCGACCAGCCCCATATCATGGTAGAAAGGCAGCCAGGAGACACAGCGATCGCCCGGACGTAATTTAATGCCGTCGTGGCTGATGGCCCGTAGATTGGCCATCACTTCGCGGTGAGTGATGATAACGCCACGGGGAAAACGGGTGCTGCCGGAGGTGTACTGGAGGTAGGCGATATCGTCTGGAACTGGACGCTGGAGTGCAACATCGGCTTCTGGTAATGCCTTAAACCAGGCGTGGCTTAAAACATGTAATTTGGGGTTGTCATGCGTCGCGGCATTGACCAGCGGCAACCATTCATCGCCAGTGATTATCGCGGCTGGTTGGCAGCTTGCCAGTAAACCTTGCAGTTTGGTGCTCCAGGAATCACGCTGACCGACGCCCATTGGAATCGCCAATGGTACGGCAACTAATCCAGCATACTGGCAGGCAAAAAATGCCTCGACAAACCCGCTACTGGTTTCGGCAATCAGCGCCACGCGATCGCCTTTTTTCAGGTTCAGCGATAGCAGCCGCTTTGCTCCTGTTTCGGCGCGCACGTTTAGTGTCTGATATTCCAATTTTTCTTCAAGTTGGCAACGCCTGTCATAAAAACTCATTCCGGCGCTTCCCAGCGCGGCATAGTCCAAAGCATCAACAAGCGTTGGAAAATCGGCATAGCGCATAGGCAGGGAATGCGTAAAAATTTTATTGGACATATACACCACGAAAAAATTGGATATCAAAAATAAAGTGACAATAATGCGGTGGATTATATATGCATAAAAGATAAATGAGATAGTATTTTCATTGGTGTGATATTGAACATTGATTTAAATAATGCTTTAAATCTTAACTCTGTTTATTGTGAATAATATTTAATTGATGAATATATTAAGATAATGCTCTGGCGGGTCGCATTAAGTCCACAATAGTCATGTTGATCGGCTAATGGTAGCTCTGGTTTATCGTAATTATTCATAAATATTATTTTATTTTTTCTTGTATTCACCGAATGGATTTTTAAGGTGCCGTCCGTTGCTGTTTATTTTCAGCATTAATTATTTGTTATCCACTAAGATATGGAATGCGATCTGCTGATGATTAAAATTGAAAAAGTAATAAATAAAAACGACTTAAAAGCATTTATCGCTTTTCCGTCGTCACTTTATCCCGATGATCCGAACTGGATCCCTCCTTTATTCATTGAACGCAGCGAGCATCTGTCAGCGAAGAATCCGGGGACGGACCATATCATCTGGCAGGCATGGGTGGCGAAAAAAGAAGGGCAGGTAGTAGGGCGCATTACCGCGCAAATCGATACCTTACACCGCGAGCGTTACGGCGAAGATACCGGTCATTTCGGCATGATTGACGCCATTGATGACTCGCAGGTTTTTGCCGCGTTGTTTGGCGCAGCGGAAGCGTGGTTGAAGTCACAAGGTGCAAGCAAGATCAGCGGACCTTTTAGCCTGAATATCAATCAGGAAAGTGGATTACTGATTGAAGGTTTCGATACACCTCCCTGCGCGATGATGCCGCACGGTAAACCGTGGTATGCCGCGCATATTGAACAACTGGGTTATCACAAAGGTATTGATTTACTGGCGTGGTGGATGCAGCGAACCGATCTCACTTTCTCTCCGGCGCTAAAAAAACTGATGGATCAGGTGCGCAAAAAGGTGACCATTCGCTGCATCAATCGTCAGCGGTTTGCCGAAGAGATGCAGATCCTGCGTGAGATTTTCAACTCCGGCTGGCAGCACAACTGGGGATTTGTGCCGTTTACCGAACATGAATTTGCGACCATGGGCGATCAACTTAAGTATCTGGTGCCGGACGATATGATCTACATCGCCGAGATTGATTCTGCACCCTGCGCGTTTATTGTCGGCTTACCGAACATCAACGAGGCGATTGCCGATCTGAACGGATCGCTCTTTCCCTTCGGCTGGGCAAAATTGCTGTGGCGCTTGAAAGTCAGCGGTGTGCGGACCGCGCGAGTGCCGCTAATGGGGGTTCGCGACGAGTATCAGTTCAGCCGCATCGGCCCGGTGATTGCTCTGTTATTGATTGAAGCCTTACATGATCCGTTTGCCCGCCGGAATATCGATGCGCTGGAGATGTCATGGATCCTCGAAACCAATACAGGCATGAATAACATGCTGGAACGCATTGGGGCGGAGCCGTACAAGCGTTACCGCTTGTATGAAAAGCAGATTTAACTCCAGATCCCATTAAGCGCACAAGACAGCCCCCTCGCCTCGGGGATAGGTGGAAAACGCTGCTCACATCCCCCCTTTGTTTATCTCCAGCGGCACCGCCGAACGAATCAAATGGTGGCCTTCCAGCTCGATATCGTGGAGATTCTTTTTCACGGTCCGCACATGATCGCGGGCGGCGCGCTGGGCGACATGCGGGAGTCGCTGCAACACCGCGTTATAGATCCGCGCATGCTGGCGATCGATCTGCTTTTTTTGCTGTGGTCGATGGTAGAGATTATTCACGCTGGCAAACACCGAATTAAACATCAGATCGGTCAATGATTGCAGCGTAAACACCAGCACCTGATTGTGGGAAGCCTGACAAATGGCGAGATGGAAAGCGTGATCCAGCTGTGCATGTTCGATCAGCGAAAGCTCTTTGTTGTGCTCACTGGCGGCGAGCATTTTTTCATAACAGCGGGTTATCAAAACAAAATCAGCCTGGGTTCCCAGCGTAGCCGCCAACCTTGCCGATTCGCCTTCCAGCAATGCGCGAACATCAAGCAGATCGTACAGCGTTCGCGGCTGCGTGCTGAACAGATGAATTAGCGGGCTGGTGTCCTGCACCCGATTAAGCCGTGCGACACGAGAATCGCGACCCTGCGCTGTTTCAATAATCCCGCGCCCGCGCAGCACGGTCAGCCCTTCACGCAGTGCGGAACGCGAGAAGCCGAGCTTTTCACACAGTCGACGCTCCGAAGGAAGCGGCTGCCCGACCTTCAGCACGCCGTCGATAATTAACCGTTCGATACTTTCAGCAACTACTTCGCAAATAGGGCGACGTTCATCTTTCATTCCCGGACCTCGTGCACAGGTAGGACCAATTTTTCTGTTCTTAACTCGCAAAACACGCACATCACGCAAGTGATTATGTTACATCAATTTAACATTAAGTTAACCAATGCGAAGTCACAGAGCTGGAAAAAAAATGGTCTGACCGGTAGCTAAAGAGATAGACGAAAACGAAAAGCCCGCTTAATAACTGTTCACAGAAGCAGCGCGCAAAAATCAGCTGCCACACAACACAACAAAGCGAACCCTACTCATGAGCATCTTGTACGAAGAGCGTCTTGATGGCGCTTTACCCGATGTCGACCGCACATCGGTACTGATGGCACTGCGTGAGCATGTCCCTGGACTGGAGATCCTGCATACCGATGAGGAGATCACTCCTTACGAGTGTGACGGGTTGAGCGCGTATCGCACGCGTCCATTACTGGTTGTTCTGCCTAAGCAGATGGAACAGGTGACGGCGATTCTGGCTGTGTGCCACCGCCTGCGTGTGCCGGTGGTGACCCGTGGCGCAGGCACCGGGCTTTCTGGCGGCGCGCTGCCGCTGGAAAAAGGTGTGTTGTTGGTGATGGCGCGCTTTAAAGAGATCCTCGACATTAACCCCGTCGGGCGCCGTGCGCGCGTGCAGCCGGGCGTGCGTAACCTGGCGATCTCCCAGGCCGTAGCGGCGCATAATCTCTATTACGCGCCGGATCCTTCCTCACAAATCGCCTGTTCGATTGGCGGCAATGTGGCGGAAAATGCTGGTGGCGTCCACTGCCTGAAATATGGTCTGACCGTACATAACCTGCTGAAAATTGAAGTGCAAACGCTGGACGGCGAGGCGCTGACGCTGGGATCGGACGCGCTGGATTCACCTGGTTTTGACCTGCTGGCGCTGTTCACCGGATCGGAAGGTATGCTCGGCGTGACCACCGAAGTAACGGTAAAACTGCTGCCGAAGCCGCCCGTGGCGCGCGTGTTGTTAGCCAGCTTTGACTCGGTAGAAAAAGCCGGACTTGCGGTTGGTGACATCATCGCTAATGGCATTATCCCCGGCGGGCTGGAGATGATGGATAACCTGTCGATCCGCGCGGCGGAAGATTTTATTCATGCCGGTTATCCCGTCGACGCCGAAGCGATTTTGTTATGCGAGCTGGACGGCGTGGAGTCTGATGTACAGGAAGACTGCGAGCGGGTTAACGACATCTTGTTGAAAGCGGGCGCGACTGACGTCCGTCTGGCACAGGACGAAGCAGAGCGCGTACGTTTCTGGGCTGGCCGCAAGAACGCCTTTCCGGCGGTGGGGCGCATCTCCCCGGATTACTACTGCATGGATGGCACCATCCCGCGTCGCGCCCTGCCTGGCGTACTGGAAGGCATTGCCCGTTTATCGCAGCAATATGATTTACGCGTCGCCAACGTCTTTCATGCCGGAGACGGCAACATGCACCCGTTAATCCTTTTCGATGCCAACGAACCCGGCGAATTTGCCCGCGCGGAAGAGCTGGGCGGGAAGATCCTCGAACTCTGCGTTGAAGTTGGCGGCAGCATCAGTGGGGAACATGGCATCGGGCGCGAAAAAATCAATCAAATGTGCGCCCAGTTCAACAGCGATGAAATCACGACCTTCCATGCGGTCAAGGCGGCGTTTGATCCCGATGGTTTGCTGAACCCAGGGAAAAACATTCCCACGCTACACCGCTGTGCTGAATTTGGTGCCATGCACGTACATCACGGTCATTTACCTTTCCCTGAACTGGAGCGTTTCTGATGCTACGCGAGTGTGATTACAGCCAGGCGCTGCTGGAACAGGTGAATCAGGCGATTAGTAATAAAGCGCCGCTGGTGATTCAGGGAAGCAATAGCAAAGCCTTTTTAGGTCGCCCTGTCACCGGGCAAACGCTGGATGTGCGTTGTCATCGCGGCATTGTTAATTACGACCCGACCGAGCTGGTGATCACCGCGCGTGCCGGAACGCCGCTGGTGGCGATTGAAGCGGCGCTGGAGAGCGCCGGGCAAATGCTCCCCTGCGAGCCGCCGCATTATGGTGAAGAAGCTACCTGGGGCGGGATGGTCGCCTGCGGGCTGGCGGGGCCGCGTCGCCCGTGGAGCGGTTCGGTCCGCGATTTTGTCCTCGGCACGCGCATCATTACCGGCACAGGAAAACATCTGCGTTTTGGCGGCGAAGTGATGAAAAACGTTGCCGGATACGATCTCTCGCGATTAATGGCCGGAAGCTACGGTTGTCTTGGCGTGCTCACTGAAATCTCAATGAAAGTGTTACCGCGACCGCGCGCCACCCTGAGCCTGCGTCGGGAAATCAGCCTGCAAGAAGCCATGAGTGAAATCGCCCAGTGGCAACTTCAGCCGCTACCCATTAGTGGCTTATGTTACTTCGACAACGCGTTGTGGATCCGTCTTGAAGGCGGTGAAGGATCGGTGAAAGCGGCACGTGAACTGCTGGGTGGCGAAGAGGTTGCGGATCAGTTCTGGCAGCAATTGCGTGAACAACAACTGCCGTTCTTCTCGTTACCAGGTACCTTATGGCGCATTTCATTACCCAGCGATGCGCCGATGATGGATTTACCCGGCGAACAACTGATCGACTGGGGCGGGGCGTTACGCTGGCTGAAATCGACAGCCGATGACAATCAAATCCATCGCATCGCCCGCAACGCTGGCGGTCATGCGACCCGCTTTAGTGCCGGAGATGGCGGCTTTGCCCCGCTACCGG
Source organism: Escherichia sp. E4702 (assembly GCF_963883545.1). NCBI lineage: Bacteria > Pseudomonadati > Pseudomonadota > Gammaproteobacteria > Enterobacterales > Enterobacteriaceae > Escherichia > Escherichia sp. E4702. Next base: position 109,622 of record NZ_CAWORF010000003.1, read on the forward strand.
CTCCTTTATTGCGCTATCACCAGCAGCTTAAACAGCAGCTCGACCCTTGCGGCGTGTTTAACCCCGGTCGCATGTACGCGGAACTTTGAGGAGCAGGCTATGCAAACCCGGTTAACCGAAGAGATGCGGCAGAACGCGCGTGCGCTGGAAGCCGACAGCATCCTGCGCGCCTGTGTTCACTGCGGATTTTGTACCGCAACCTGCCCAACCTATCAGCTTCTGGGCGATGAACTGGACGGGCCGCGCGGGCGCATCTATCTGATTAAACAGGTGCTGGAAGGCAACGAAGTCACGCTTAAAACACAGGAGCATCTCGATCGCTGTCTCACTTGCCGCAATTGTGAAACCACCTGTCCTTCTGGTGTGCGCTATCACAATTTGCTGGATATCGGGCGTGATATTGTCGAGCAGAAAGTGAAACGCCCACTGCCGGAGCGAATGCTGCGCGAAGGATTGCGCCAGGTAGTGCCGCGTCCGGCGGTCTTTCGCGCATTGACGCAGGTAGGGCTGGTGCTGCGACCGTTTTTGCCAGAACAGATAAAAGCAAAATTGCCCGCCGAAATGGTGAAAGCTAAACCGCGTCCACCGCTGCGCCATAAGCGTCGGGTTTTAATGCTGGAAGGCTGCGCCCAGCCTACGCTTTCGCCCAACACCAACGCGGCAACTGCGCGAGTATTGGATCGTCTGGGGATCAGCGTCACGCCAGCTAATGAAGCAGGCTGTTGTGGCGCGGTGGACTATCATCTTAATGCGCAAGAGAAAGGGCTAGCGCGGGCGCGAAATAATATTGATGCCTGGTGGCCCGCGATTGAAGCAGGTGCCGAGGCAATTTTGCAGACTGCCAGCGGCTGCGGTGCGTTTGTCAAAGAGTACGGGCAGATGCTGAAAAACGATGCGCTGTATGCCGATAAAGCGCGTCAGGTCAGTGAGCTGGCGGTCGATTTAGTCGAACTTCTGCGCGAGGAACCGCTGGAAAAACTGGCAATTCGCGGCGATAAAAAACTGGCCTTCCACTGCCCGTGTACCCTACAACATGCGCAAAAGCTGAACGGCGAAGTGGAAAAAGTGTTACTTCGTCTTGGATTTACCTTAACGGACGTTCCCGACAGCCATCTGTGCTGCGGGTCGGCGGGAACGTATGCATTAACGCATCCCGATCTGGCGCGCCAGCTGCGGGATAACAAAATGAATGCGCTGGAAAGCGGCAAACCGGAAATGATCGTCACCGCCAACATTGGTTGCCAGACGCATCTGGCGAGCGCCGGTCGAACCTCTGTGCGTCACTGGATTGAAATTGTAGAACAAGCCCTTGAAAAGGAATAACAAAATGAAAACTAAAGTCATTCTTAGCCAGCAAATGGCGAGTGCAATTATTGCCGCAGGTCAGGAAGAGGCGCAGAAAAATAACTGGTCTGTTTCCATTGCTGTTGCCGATGACGGCGGTCATCTGCTGGCGTTAAGTCGCATGGACGATTGCGCGCCGATTGCGGCTTACATCTCCCAGGAGAAAGCGCGTACCGCCGCGCTGGGGCGTCGTGAAACTAAGGGCTATGAAGAGATGGTGAACAACGGACGTACCGCGTTCGTGACTGCGCCGTTACTGACGTCGCTGGAAGGTGGCGTACCGGTTGTTGTTGATGGACAAATTATTGGTGCCGTGGGCGTTTCTGGTTTAACCGGAGCACAGGATGCGCAGGTCGCGAAAGCGGCAGCAGCGGTGTTGGCGAAATAAGCGAAAACGAGGAGATAAACAATGAGTCAAACCATAACCCAGGGCCGTTTACGCATTGACGCCAATTTTAAACGTTTTGTGGATGAAGAAGTTTTACCGGGAACAGGGCTGGACGCTGCGGCGTTCTGGCGCAATTTTGATGAGATCGTTCACGATCTGGCGCCAGAAAATCGTCACTTACTGGCAGAACGCGATCGCATTCAGGCGGCGCTGGACGAATGGCATCGCAGCAATCCGGGTCCGGTAAAAGACAAAGCGGCTTATAAATCTTTCCTGCGTGAACTGGGCTATCTCGTGCCGCAGCCGGACCACGTTACGGTGGAAACCACGGGCATCGACAGTGAAATCACCAGTCAGGCGGGGCCACAGCTGGTGGTTCCGGCAATGAACGCCCGCTACGCGCTGAACGCGGCGAACGCTCGCTGGGGCTCACTGTACGATGCGTTATACGGCAGCGACATCATCCCGCAGGAAGGGGCGATGGTCAGCGGCTACGATCCGCAGCGCGGTGAGCAGGTTATCGCCTGGGTTCGGCGTTTCCTCGATGAATCTCTACCGCTGGAAAACGGCAGCTATCAGGATGTCGTGGCGTTTAAGGTGGTCAACAAACAATTACGTATCCAGTTGAAAAATGGTAAAGAAACCACGTTACGTACTCCGGCACAGTTTGTCGGTTACCGTGGCAATGCCGCTGCGCCGACCTGCATTTTGCTGAAAAATAACGGCCTGCATATTGAGCTGCAAATCGATGCCAACGGGCGGATTGGCAAAGACGATCCGGCGCACATCAACGACGTTATCGTTGAAGCCGCCATCAGTACCATTCTCGACTGTGAAGATTCGGTCGCGGCGGTTGATGCGGAAGATAAAATCCTGCTGTACCGCAACTTGCTGGGCCTGATGCAGGGGACTCTGCAAGAGAAAATGGAGAAAAACGGTCGGCAAATCGTGCGTAAACTGAATGACGATCGTCAGTACACCGCCGCCGATGGCTCTGAAATTTCTCTGCACGGACGCTCGTTGCTGTTTATCCGCAACGTGGGTCATTTGATGACCATTCCTGTGATTTGGGACAGCGAAGGCAATGAAATCCCGGAAGGCATTCTTGATGGCGTCATGACTGGCGCGATCGCCCTCTATGATTTAAAAGTGCAGAAAAACTCGCGCACTGGCAGCGTCTATATTGTGAAGCCGAAAATGCACGGTCCGCAGGAAGTGGCGTTCGCCAACAAACTGTTTACCCGCGTTGAGGCAATGCTCGGTATGGCACCGAATACCCTGAAAATGGGCATTATGGATGAAGAACGCCGGACCTCGCTGAACTTGCGTAGCTGTATCGCTCAGGCGCGCAACCGCGTGGCGTTCATCAATACCGGTTTCCTCGACCGTACTGGCGATGAGATGCATTCGGTGATGGAAGCGGGCCCGATGCTGCGTAAAAACCAGATGAAATCGACGCCGTGGATCAAAGCCTACGAGCGCAATAACGTGCTTTCCGGTCTGTTCTGCGGGCTGCGCGGTAAAGCGCAAATCGGCAAAGGCATGTGGGCAATGCCGGACCTGATGGCAGACATGTACAGCCAGAAGGGCGACCAGTTACGTGCCGGGGCAAACACGGCCTGGGTTCCGTCGCCAACTGCCGCTACGCTCCATGCGCTGCACTACCACCAAACCAACGTACAGAGCGTGCAAGCCAACATTGCCCAGACCGAGTTCAATGCTGAATTTGAACCGCTGCTGGACGATCTGCTGACCATTCCGGTTGCTGAAAACGCTAACTGGTCGGCGCAAGAGATCCAACAAGAGCTGGATAACAACGTGCAGGGAATTCTGGGCTACGTGGTGCGTTGGGTAGAGCAGGGGATTGGTTGTTCAAAAGTGCCGGATATTCACAACGTGGCGCTGATGGAAGACCGTGCAACGCTGCGCATCTCCAGCCAGCATATTGCCAACTGGTTACGTCACGGCATCCTGACCAAAGAGCAGGTGCAGGCGTCGCTGGAGAACATGGCGAAGGTGGTTGATCAGCAAAACGCTGGCGATCCGGCTTATCGTCCGATGGCGGGGAATTTCGCTAACTCGTGTGCCTTTAAAGCCGCCAGCGATTTGATCTTCCTCGGCGTGAAACAGCCAAACGGTTATACCGAACCGTTATTACACGCCTGGCGTTTACGTGAAAAAGAAAGTCATTAATAGCGTCAAAAAAAGCCCCGGCAAGTTTTATTGTCGGGGCTATTATAGTTACTGCGCTAGTACATTTATCCCGGAAATAACCGGAGCGATTATCAGGGTTTAACAATATTAAATACCCGTAGCGCATCACTAGCGGGATTAAAACAACAATATGGACATCTTAACGATACTCTGCACCTGCGTGTGCGGAACAGAAACCCTTACCCGATATACTTGTTATGCCAGAGGTAGCAATTGCGTTAGCAGCGTACTGTTGCTGTAAAGTATAACGCCTATATTTTACAGTTCAGTCCTCTTTTGCTTATTACAACCTTAATCATATCAAGCATATAAAGATAATAAGAGACTGAACAATATGGTTACCTGGACCCAAATGTATATGCCGATGGGAGGACTGGGGCTATCCGCTCTGGTTGCCCTGATCCCAATAATATTCTTCTTCGTTGCACTTGCGGTATTACGTCTGAAAGGACATGTCGCCGGAGCAATAACCCTTATATTATCTATCCTGATTGCGATATTCGCCTTTAAAATGCCGATTGATATGGCATTTGCTGCTGCGGGCTATGGCTTTATTTATGGATTATGGCCTATTGCGTGGATTATTGTCGCGGCGGTATTCCTGTATAAATTAACCGTTGCCAGCGGTCAGTTTGATATTATCCGCAGCTCGGTTATCTCCATCACCGACGATCAGCGTTTGCAGGTGTTACTGATTGGTTTCTCCTTTGGCGCGTTGCTGGAAGGGGCGGCTGGCTTTGGTGCGCCGGTGGCGATTACTGGCGCACTGCTGGTGGGGCTGGGCTTCAAACCGTTATACGCGGCGGGGCTGTGTCTGATAGCTAACACTGCGCCGGTGGCGTTTGGTGCGTTGGGCGTGCCAATTCTGGTCGCCGGTCAGGTGACCGGAATCGATCCGTTCGACATTGGTGCTATGGCAGGACGCCAGTTGCCGTTCCTGTCGGTACTGGTGCCGTTCTGGCTGGTAGCAATGATGGACGGCTGGAAAGGGGTGAAAGAGACGTGGCCCGCGGCGCTGGTTGCAGGGGGAAGCTTCGCTGTCACTCAGTTCTTTACCTCTAACTATATTGGCCCGGAACTGCCGGATATTACTTCGGCGCTGGTGAGTATCGTCTCACTCTCTTTATTCCTTAAAGTCTGGCGACCGAAAAATACCGAAACGGCAATCAGCATGGGGCAATCCGCAGGTGCGATGGTGGTGAATAAACCGTCTTCTGGCGGCCCGGTACCGTCAGAATATAGTCTGGGGCAAATCATTCGCGCGTGGTCACCGTTTTTAATCTTAACGGTACTGGTCACCATCTGGACCATGAAACCGTTTAAAGCGTTATTTGCTCCGGGCGGCGCGTTTTATTCGCTGGTGATTAATTTCCAGATCCCTCATTTGCATCAACAAGTCTTGAAAGCGGCCCCCATTGTCGCCCAGCCGACGCCAATGGACGCGGTGTTTAAATTCGACCCGCTCTCTGCTGGCGGCACCGCTATTTTCATTGCAGCGATTATCTCTATCTTCATCCTCGGCGTGGGGATCAAGAAAGGTATTGGCGTCTTTGCCGAAACGCTAATTAGCCTGAAGTGGCCGATACTATCGATTGGCATGGTGCTGGCATTTGCCTTCGTGACCAACTATTCCGGTATGTCCACCACGCTGGCGCTGGTACTGGCGGGTACTGGTGTGATGTTCCCGTTCTTTTCGCCATTCCTCGGCTGGCTGGGGGTATTCCTTACCGGCTCGGACACCTCCTCGAACGCTCTGTTTGGTTCACTGCAATCAACCACGGCGCAGCAAATCAACGTCTCTGACACTCTGCTGGTGGCAGCAAATACCAGCGGCGGCGTAACTGGCAAGATGATCTCCCCACAATCTATCGCCGTGGCCTGCGCCGCGACGGGCATGGTGGGCCGAGAATCTGAACTGTTCCGCTACACCGTGAAGCACAGTCTGATTTTTGCCAGCGTTATCGGCATTATCACCCTGCTGCAGGCGTATGTGTTTACCGGGATGTTAGTTTCGTAAGTCAATAATGCCGGATGATCGTTAATATCATCCGGCTTCTTTCTATTCTCGTTTCATTATCCTGGCTAAATAATTGTAAAATTATTTCGTGGTTTATTATCCACGCATAAATAATATTTTATGTTCAGATAACTTGCTAAATAATTAAGGGGTTGAGAATATCTATTTTTTTGTCACGCAAAACAAGTCTGTATTAATTGTGTTCGCTTGATGAGCAAACACCGTGCTATCTGTTGCTTTTGCAATCGCAATCGTTAAAACTATCAACAACTTGGGATAGTTACATTGTGAATAATTGTTACTTTTTTGTTTGTTGAATCTTTTTATAAATACCCCGTCTGACATCGAATAGGGGATATTCTTATAAATTTCACCTGTTTCGTTATCAATAATGCAGTTTTTTTAAGAATGGAGGAAGTTATTAGAGAAGCTAAAACATAAAACTATTTCCCCAGTTACGAATTTTTTAACTATATTTTGTCACTTGCGTTATTAATGAATAAGAAATTTAAATATAAAAAATCGCTTTTAGCGGCTATTTTAAGCGCAACCTTATTAACCGGTTGTGACGGCGGCGGTTCAGGTTCTTCCTCCGATACTCCGCCTGTAGATTCTGGAACTGGGTCTTTGCCGGAAGTGAAACCCGATCCAACGCCAACCCCGGAGCCGACGCCGGACCCGGAACCTACGCCGGATCCGACACCTGATCCAGAGCCAACACCAGAACCGGAGCCAGAACCTGTTCCTACGAAAACCGGTTATCTGACCCTGGGCGGAAGCCAGCGGGTAATCGGTGCTACCTGTAATGGTGAATCCAGCGACGGCTTTACTTTTACACCTGGCGAGAACGTTACTTGCGTGGCAGGTAACACGACAATTGCCACCTTCAACACTCAGTCAGAAGCTGCGCGTAGCTTGCGTGCGGTTGAAAAAGTGTCGTTTAGCCTTGAGGATGCGCAAGAACTGGCGGGGTCCGATGACAAGAAAAGCAATGCGCTCTCGCTGGTAACCTCCATGAATAGTTGTCCGGCGGATACAGAACAGGTTTGCCTGACGTTCTCCTCGGTGATCGAGAGTAAACGCTTCGACTCGCTGTATAAGCAAATCGATCTGGCACCGGAAGAGTTCAAAAAGCTGGTCAATGAAGAGGTGGAAAACAATGCTGCGACTGATAAAGCGCCATCCACTCATACTTCACCGGTTGTGCCAGTCACCACGCCGGGAACAAAACCGGATCTGAACGCTTCCTTCGTGTCGGCTAACGCGGAACAGTTTTATCAGTATCAACCTACGGAAATCATTCTCTCCGAAGGCCGACTGGTAGATAGCATGGGCAATGGTGTGGTTGGCGTAAATTACTACACCAGCTCAGGCCGTGGCGTAACTGGAGAAAACGGCAAATTCAACTTCAGCTGGGGCGAAACCATCTCCTTTGGTATCGACACCTTTGAACTGGGCTCAGTACGCGGCAATAAGTCGACTATTGCGCTGACGGAACTGGGCGACGAAGTTCGCGGCGCGAATATTGATCAGCTTATTCATCGTTACTCCCAGGCCGGAAAAAATGATGAGCGTGAAGTGCCGGACGTAGTGCGTAAGGTCTTTGCCGAGTATCCCAACGTGATCAACGAGATTATCAATCTCTCGTTATCCAATGGCGAGGCGTTGAGCGAAGGCGATCAAACCTTTGAGCGGACAAACGAATTTCTTGAGCAGTTTGAATCCGGGCAGGCTAAAGAGATTGATACGGCGATTTGTGACTCCCTTGGGGGCTGCAACTCTCAGCGTTGGTTCTCGTTGACAGCACGCAATGTTAACGAAGGTCAGATTCAGGGCGTTATCAACAAGCTGTGGGGTGTGGATAAAGATTACAAATCTGTGACGAAATTCCACGTCTTCCATGACTCTACCAACTTCTATGGCAGCACCGGTAATGCGCGCGGTCAGGCAGTGGTGAATATCTCCAACGCGGCCTTCCCGATTCTGATGGCGCGTAATGATAAAAACTACTGGCTGGCCTTCGGCGAAAAACGCGCCTGGGATAAAAACGAGCTGGCGTACATTACTGAAGCGCCTTCTCTTGTGGTACCTGAAAACGTTACGCGCGATACCGCGACCTTCAACCTGCCATTTATCTCGCTGGGGCAAGTCGGTGAGGGCAAACTGATGGTTATCGGTAACCCGCACTACAACAGCATTTTACGTTGCCCGAACGGTTACAGCTGGAACGGGAGCGTTAATAAAGACGGACAGTGTACGCTCGACAGCGATCCGGACGACATGAAGAACTTCATGGAGAACGTACTGCGCTATCTGTCAAATGAACGCTGGCTGCCGGATGCGAAGAGCAGTATGACCGTGGGCACTAACCTGGATACGGTTTATTTCAAAAAAGCGGGTCAGGTATTAGGAAATAGTGCTCCGTTTGCTTTCCATAAGGATTTCGCAGGTATCACGGTTAAACCGTTGACCAGTTATGGCAATCTGAATCCAGATGAAGTTCCTCTGCTGATCCTCAATGGCTTTGAGTATGTGACTCAGTGGTCTGGCGATCCCTATGCAGTGCCTCTGCGTGCAGATACCAGCAAACCGAAGCTGACCCAGCAGGATGTGACGGATCTGATCGCCTATCTGAACAAAGGCGGATCGGTGCTGATCATGGAAAATGTGATGAGCAATCTTAAGGAAGAGAGCGCATCAGGCTTTGTACGTCTGCTTGATGCCGCAGGTCTGTCGATGGCGCTTAACAAATCGGTGGTGAATACCGATCCGCAGGGTTATCCAGACCGCGTGCGCCAGCGTCGAGCGACTGGCATTTGGGTTTATGAACGTTATCCGGTTGTGGAAGGTGAACTGCCGTACACCATTGATTCCCAAACAGGAAAAGTTACCTGGAAATATCAGATTGATAACAAACCTGATAAGAAACCGAAACTGGAAGTTGCCAGCTGGCAGGAAGATGTCGATGGCAAACAGGTCAAACGCTATGCCTTTATCGATGAGGCGGAGTTTAAAACAAAAGAGTCTCTGGAGGCGGCAAAGGCAAAAATCTTTGAGGCGTTTCCTGGATTAAAGGAATGTAAGGACCCGGCATATCACTATGAGGTCAACTGTCTGGAATACCGCCCGGGCACGGGAGTTCCTGTAACGCCAGAGAATAATACTGGCATGTTTGTTCCGCGCTATACGCAACTGAATCTCAGCGCCGACACTGCGAAAGCGATGGTGCAGGCTGCGGATTTAGGCACCAACATTCAGCGCCTGTATCAGCATGAGCTCTACTTCCGGACCAATGGTCGCAAAGGTGAGCGTCTGAGCAGCGTCGATCTGGAACGTCTGTACCAGAACATGTCGGTCTGGCTGTGGAATGAAATTGAATATAGCTATGACAGCAGCAAGGATGACGAGCTGGGCTTTAAAACGTTCACCGAGTTCCTGAACTGCTACGCCAACGATGCTTACACCAAAGGTACGCTGTGCTCCGCAGAGCTGAAACAATCGCTGATCGATAACAAGATGATCTACGGTGAAGGCAGCAAAGCGGGCATGATGAACCCGAGCTATCCGCTCAACTATATGGAAAAACCGCTGACGCGCCTGATGCTGGGCCGTTCCTGGTGGGATCTGAACATCAAAGTTGATGTCGAGAAGTATCCGGGGGCGGTATCGGAAGAGGGGCAGGAGGTTACTGAAAGCATCAGCCTGTACTCGAATCCGACCAAATGGTTTGCGGGTAACATGCAGTCTACTGGCCTGTGGGCTCCGGCTCAGAAAGAGGTCACCATTAAGTCCAATGCGGACGTTCCTGTGACTGTCACCGTGGCGCTGGCCGACGACCTGACCGGACGTGAGAAGCATGAAGTTGCTCTGAACCGTCCGCCAAAAGTGACGAAAACCTATGATCTGGATGCTCAAGGCACGGTGACCTTCAAGGTGCCTTACGGTGGTCTGATTTATATCAAGGGCAACAGCTCAAAGAATGAGTCAGCCAATTTCACCTTTACCGGTGTGGTAAAAGCGCCGTTCTATAAAGACGGCGAATGGAAAAACGATCTGAACTCCCCTGCGCCGCTGGGCGAACTGGAGTCTGCGTCGTTCGTCTATACCACTCCGAAGAAGAACCTGAATGCCAGCAATTACACGGGCGGCCTGAAACAATTCGCTGAGGATCTGGATACCTTTGCCAGCTCGATGAATGACTTCTACGGACGCGATGGCGAAAACGGCGACCACCGGATGTTTACCTTTGAAAACTTGCCGGGTCACAAACACCGTTTCACCAACGATGTGCAGATCTCCATCGGTGATGCGCACTCTGGTTATCCGGTAATGAACAGCAGCTTCTCGACGAACAGCACCACGCTGCCGACGACGCCGCTGAACGACTGGCTGATCTGGCATGAAGTAGGGCATAACGCCGCAGAAACACCACTGACTGTACCGGGCGCAACTGAAGTGGCGAACAACGTGCTGGCGCTGTACATGCAGGATCGCTATCTCGGCAAGATGAACCGTGTCGCTGAAGATATTACCGTCGCGCCGGAATATCTGGACGAGAGCAACGGTCAGGCATGGGCGCGCGGCGGTGCGGGTGACCGTCTGCTGATGTACGCGCAGCTGAAGGAATGGGCAGAGAAAAACTTTGATATCAAGAAATGGTATCCAGATAGCAAGCTGCCAGAGTTCTACAGCGAGCGTGAGGGGATGAAAGGCTGGAACCTCTTCCAGTTGATGCATCGTAAAGCGCGCGGCGATGATGTTGGTGACAAGACCTTTGGTGGCAAGAATTACTGTGCTGAATCCAATGGTAACGCTGCCGACACGCTGATGCTGTGCGCCTCCTGGGTCGCCCAGACGGATCTTTCGGAGTTCTTTAAGAAATGGAATCCGGGCGCGAATGCTTACCAGCTGCCGGGGGCAAGCGAGATGAGCTTCGAGGGCGGTGTGAGCCAGTCGGCTTACAACACGCTGGCGTCACTCGATCTGCCGAAACCGAAGCAAGGGCCGGAAACCATTAATAAGGTTACAGAGTATTCGATGCCTGCTGAATAACCCGGATAAGGCGTTCACGCCCCATCCGGCATGAAATAAGGCGCATCGGGTTAACACATTTGCCCGATGCGCCAGCTTATCGGGCCTGGAGGAAAGCCATATGGCATACACCTGCAGGCCCGCATCCGGCAAGTTACAACAAATAACCTTTAACCATGCTTTTTGATGTTTTTCAGCAATACCCCGCGGCGATGCCCGTCCTGGCAACCGTCGGAGGATTGATCATCGGCAGTTTTTTGAATGTGGTGATTTGGCGTTACCCCATCATGCTGCGCCAACAAATGGCGGAGTTCCATGGTGAAATGCCGAGTGCGCAGTCAAAAATAAGCCTTGCGCTTCCGCGTTCGCACTGCCCACATTGTCAGCAGACCATCCGGATACGTGACAACATTCCGCTGCTCTCCTGGCTGATGCTCAGAGGGCGCTGCCGCGACTGTCAGGCGAAAATCAGCAAGCGTTATCCGCTGGTGGAGTTATTGACGGCACTCGCTTTTTTGCTGGCGAGTCTGGTGTGGCCGGAAAGTGGATGGGGGCTGGCGGTGATGATATTATCCGCCTGGCTGATTGCCGCGAGCATCATCGACCTCGACAACCAATGGCTGCCCGATGTTTTTACTCAGGGCGTATTGTGGACCGGGCTGATTGCGGCATGGGCGCAGCAGAGTCCGCTCACGCTACAAGACGCAGTTACCGGCGTACTGGTGGGGTTTGTCACTTTTTACTCCCTGCGCTGGATAGCCGGAATAGTTCTGCGTAAAGAAGCATTAGGCATGGGCGATGTATTACTCTTCGCCGCTTTAGGTGGCTGGGTGGGGGCGTTGTCGCTGCCCAATGTTGCTTTAATCGCCTCATGCTGCGGCCTGATATATGCCGTTATTACAAAGAAAGGATCAACGACGCTGCCTTTTGGACCGTGTTTAAGTCTGGGCGGTATAGCAACACTTTATCTACAGGCATTGCTTTAATGATAACAACGTCATTATCGAAGTGACATTTTTACTCTTATTAATAACCTTAGAGATTATTTACCATGTCGATAAAAAAGATGCCAGGGAGGGTATTAATATCGCTATTGTTGAGCGTTACAGGATTATTAAGTGGCTGCGCCAGCCATAATGAAAACGCCAGTTTACTGGCGAAAAAACAGGCGCAAAATATCAGTCAAAACCTGCCAATTAAATCTGCGGGATATACCTTAGTGCTGGCGCAAAGTAGTGGCACGACGGTAAAAATGACCATTATCAGCGAAGCGGGTACACAAACCACGCAGACGCCTGACGCCTTTTTAACCAGCTATCAACGACAAATGTGCGCTGATCCGACGGTGAAATTAATGATCACCGAGGGAATTAATTACAGCATAACGATTAATGATACACGCACAGGTAACCAGTATCAGCGGAAACTGGATCGTACCACCTGTGGAATAGTCAAAGCATAACGTCGGGTATATAAATTGGCGCGGGTTGTTTTTCGTGACGCACGAATTTATCTCATTCAGTGGCTGACTAAAATTCGTCACACTCTTAATCAGAGACAATCTCTTAATACAGACAAAGAGCATCTGCGAAAAATTATACGCGGGATGTTCTGGCTGATGCTGCTTATTATTTCTGCAAAAATGGCGTACTCATTCTGGCGCTATATCTCCTTTTCTGCGGAATATGCATCGGTTTCCCCATCGGTGAATAAACCGACCCGTGCGGATGCAAAAACGTTCGATAAAAACGACGTGCAATTAATCAGCCAGCAAAACTGGTTTGGCAAATATCAGCCCGTTGCCGCGCCCGTAAAACAACCCGAACCTGCGCCAGTGGCAGAAACGCGTCTTAACGTGGTACTGCGCGGGATCGCCTTTGGCGCCAGACCCGGCGCGGTTATTGAAGAAGGCGGCAAACAGCAGGTCTATTTGCAGGGCGAACGGCTTGGTTCTCACAACGCGGTGATTGAGGAAATCAACCGCGACCATGTGATGCTGCGCTATCAGGGAAAAATAGAGCGCCTGAGCCTGGCAGAAGAGGAACGTTCCACCGTAGCCGTGACCAACAAAAAAGCCGCCAGTGACGAAGCAAAGCAAGTTGTTGCTGAGCCTGCTGTCAGTGCGCCCGTTGAGATCCCGGCTGCCGTGCGTCAGGCGCTGGCGAAAGATCCACAGAAAATTTTTAACTATATCCAGCTTACGCCTGTGCGTAAGGAGGGGATTGTCGGTTATGCAGTGAAACCGGGGGCAGATCGTTCTCTGTTCGATGCCAGCGGTTTCAAGGAAGGCGATATCGCCATTGCGCTAAATCAGCAGGATTTCACTGATCCACGAGCAATGATTGCTCTGATGCGGCAGTTACCTTCAATGGATTCCATTCAACTTACGGTTTTACGCAAGGGTGCGCGCTACGACATTTCCATCGCGCTGCGCTAACCGCATTTAATCCAGGAGAATCATTCATCGTGTTTTGGCGTGATATTACGTTGTCGGTCTGGCGTAAGAAGACAACTGGCCTCAAAACAAAAAAGCGTTTACTGCCGCTGGTGCTGGCAGCGGCATTATGCAGTTCACCGGTCTGGGCGGAAGAAGCCACTTTCACCGCTAATTTTAAAGATACCGACCTGAAATCGTTCATCGAAACCGTCGGCGCTAACCTTAATAAGACCATCATTATGGGGCCGGGCGTACAGGGGAAAGTGAGTATTCGCACCATGACCCCGCTCAATGAACGTCAGTATTACCAGCTATTCCTTAACCTGCTGGAAGCACAGGGGTATGCCGTCGTACCGATGGAAAACGACGTGCTGAAGGTGGTGAAATCCAGCGCCGCGAAAGTCGAGCCGCTGCCGCTGGTCGGTGAAGGCAACGACAACTACGCGGGCGATGAAATGGTCACCAAAGTGGTGCCGGTACGCAATGTGTCGGTACGCGAACTGGCGCCGATTTTGCGCCAGATGATCGACAGCGCGGGCTCAGGCAACGTTGTTAATTACGATCCCTCCAACGTAATTATGCTCACCGGACGCGCCTCAGTCGTGGAGCGCCTTACGGAAGTGATCCAGCGTGTGGATCACGCGGGAAACCGCACCGAAGAGGTGATCCCGCTGGATAACGCCTCGGCTTCGGAAATTGCCCGCGTGCTGGAAAGCCTGACCAAAAATAGCGGCGAGAACCAGCCTGCAACGCTGAAATCACAGATTGTCGCCGACGAACGCACCAACAGTGTGATTGTCAGCGGTGACCCCGCCACGCGAGACAAAATGCGCCGCCTGATCCGTCGGCTGGACTCAGAAATGGAGCGCAGCGGCAACAGCCAGGTTTTCTATCTCAAATACAGCAAAGCCGAAGATCTGGTCGATGTGCTGAAGCAGGTCAGCGGCACGCTCACGGCGGCTAAAGAAGAGGCGGAAGGCACGGTCGGTAGCGGGCGTGAGGTTGTCTCCATCGCCGCCAGCAAACACAGTAATGCCCTGATTGTTACCGCGCCGCAGGACATCATGCAGTCGCTGCAAAGCGTGATTGAACAACTGGATATTCGCCGTGCTCAGGTGCATGTCGAGGCGTTGATCGTGGAAGTTGCCGAAGGCAGCAATATCAACTTCGGCGTGCAGTGGGCGTCGAAAGATGCTGGATTAATGCAGTTTGCTAACGGTACGCAGATCCCTATCGGCACGCTGGGGGCGGCGATTTCTCAGGCGAAACCGCAGAAAGGCTCCACGGTGATCAGCGAAAACGGCGCTACCACCATTAACCCGGACACCAACGGCGATCTCTCCACGCTCGCCCAGCTACTTTCCGGCTTTAGCGGTACCGCGGTTGGCGTGGTGAAAGGCGACTGGATGGCGCTGGTACAGGCGGTTAAAAACGACTCCAGCTCGAACGTTCTCTCCACGCCGAGCATCACCACGCTGGACAACCAGGAAGCCTTCTTCATGGTGGGCCAGGACGTTCCGGTATTAACCGGCTCTACCGTTGGTTCCAATAACAGCAATCCTTTCAATACGGTAGAGAGGAAAAAAGTCGGCATCATGCTGAAAGTCACGCCGCAGATTAACGAAGGTAACGCGGTACAGATGGTGATTGAGCAGGAAGTCTCGAAGGTGGAAGGACAGACCAGCCTCGACGTCGTGTTTGGTGAGCGCAAACTGAAAACTACCGTGCTGGCTAACGATGGTGAGCTGATTGTGCTTGGCGGTCTGATGGACGACCAGGCGGGAGAAAGCGTGGCGAAAGTGCCGCTGCTGGGCGATATCCCATTGATTGGTAACCTGTTTAAATCCACGGCGGATAAAAAAGAAAAACGTAACCTGATGGTGTTTATCCGCCCGACCATTCTGCGTGACGGTATGGCGGCAGACGGCGTGTCGCAGCGCAAATATAACTATATGCGCGCCGAGCAGATCTATCGCGATGAGCAAGGCTTAAGCCTGATGCCGCACACCGCGCAGCCGGTACTGCCTGCGCAAAATCAGGCTCTACCGCCGGAAGTTCGCGCGTTCCTTAATGCCGGGAGAACGCGTTAATGGTGCCTGTAGCACAGGAAACCACCGCTAACACCGTGCGTCTGCCCTACAGTTTCAGCCGTCGGTTTAGCCTGGTGGCATGGTGCGAAGCGTCGCTGGAGATCCTCCATGTTCATCCGTTGTCGCTCTCTGTGTTGCAGGAGCTGCAACGGGGGCTGAACGCGCCCTTTACGCTGCGGCAAATCGACGAGGCCGAATTTGAACAGCGGCTGAATGCGGTCTGGCAGCGGGACTCTTCCGAGGCCCGCCAGCTGATGGAAGATCTCGGTTCCGCCGAAGACTTCTTTACCCTCGCTGAAGAACTGCCAGAAACGGAAGATCTGCTGGAAAGTGACGACGATGCGCCGATCATCAAACTGATCAACGCCATGCTGGCAGAGGCGATTAAAGAAGGCGCTTCGGATATTCACATCGAGACATTTGAAAAGAGTCTGGTGATCCGTTTTCGCGTTGACGGCACATTACATGAAATGCTGCGCCCGGGGCGCAAACTGGCCTCGCTGCTGGTATCGCGTATCAAGGTGATGGCGCGGCTGGATATCGCCGAAAAGCGCGTACCGCAGGATGGACGTATTGCGCTGCTGCTGGGCGGTCGGGCGATTGACGTGCGTGTCTCCACTATGCCCTCTGCCTGGGGCGAGCGCGTGGTGCTGCGACTGCTGGACAAAAACCAGGCCCGCCTGACGCTGGAGCGTCTGGGGTTGAGTCAGCAACTGACCGTGCAGTTGCGCCAGCTACTGCACAAACCGCACGGCATTTTTCTGGTGACGGGGCCGACAGGTTCCGGCAAAAGCACCACGCTGTACGCCGGATTGCAGGAGCTGAACAACCACTCGCGCAACATTCTCACGGTTGAAGACCCCATCGAATACATGATTGAAGGGATCGGTCAGACGCAGGTCAACACCCGCGTCGGTATGACCTTCGCCCGTGGGCTGCGCGCGATTTTGCGTCAGGACCCGGATGTGGTGATGGTCGGTGAAATCCGCGATACCGAAACCGCAGAAATCGCCGTTCAGGCGTCATTGACCGGACACCTGGTACTTTCAACCCTGCATACCAACACGGCGGTGGGGGCGATCACGCGTTTGCAGGATATGGGCGTTGAGCCTTTCCTGCTCTCTTCCAGTTTGACGGGCGTGATGGCGCAGCGACTGGTCCGCACGCTGTGCACCGACTGCCGCCAGGCCCAGCCTGCCACTGACGAAGAAAAACGCCTGCTCGGGATTACCGACGCCCGTACTGTCACCCTGTACCATCCGCAGGGCTGCCCCGCCTGTAATCACAAAGGTTTTCGCGGACGTACTGCCATCCATGAACTGATTGTGGTGGACGCCACATTGCGTGATTTGATCCACCGTCAGGCCGGGGAACTGGAGCTGGAACGTTATGTCCGGCAACACTCTGCGGGTATCCGCAGTAACGGCATTGAGAAAGTGCTCGCCGGAGAAACCTCTCTCGATGAAGTTCTGCGGGTAACCATGGAGGCGTAATGGCACTGTTTTACTATCAGGCGCTGGAGCGTAATGGTCGCAAAACCAAAGGCATGATTGAGGCGGATTCCGCGCGTCATGCCCGTCAATTGTTACGCGGTAAAGACCTCATTCCCGTGCACATTGAAGCCCGGATGAATGCATCGGCAGGGGGAATGTTGCAGCGTCGGCGACATGCACATCGACGCGTGGCGGCGGCAGATCTGGCGCTGTTCACGCGCCAACTGGCAACGCTGGTGCAGGCAGCAATGCCGCTGGAAACCTGCTTGCAGGCGGTCAGTGAGCAAAGTGAAAAACTGCATGTGAAAAGCCTCGGAATGGCGCTGCGCAGCCGGATTCAGGAAGGTTATACCCTGTCGGACAGCCTGCGCGAACATCCCCGCGTCTTTGATTCTCTGTTTTGCTCGATGGTTGCTGCCGGAGAAAAAACCGGGCATCTCGATGTGGTGCTCAATCGCCTGGCAGATTACACCGAACAACGCCAGCGCCTGAAATCACGCCTGTTGCAAGCCATGCTCTATCCGCTGGTTCTGCTGGTGGTGGCAACGGGTGTGGTCACTATTTTGCTAACGGCAGTGGTGCCGAAAATCATCGAACAGTTCGATCATCTCGGACACGCGCTACCCGCCTCCACCCGAATGCTCATCGCTATGAGCGACGCGTTACAGGCCAGTGGTGTTTACTGGCTGGCGGGATTGCTGGGGCTTCTGGTGCTGGGGCAACGGCTACTCAAAAATCCTGCTATGCGCCTGCGCCGGGATAAAACCCTGCTGCGCCTGCCCGTGACGGGGCGTGTTGCGCGCGGGCTGAATACGGCGCGGTTTTCCCGCACATTAAGCATCCTCACCGCTAGCAGTGTTCCGCTACTGGAAGGCATTCAGACCGCTGCCGCTGTGTCGGCAAATCGCTATGTCGAGCAACAACTGCTGCTGGCGGCAGATCGCATCCGCGAAGGAAGCAGCCTGCGTGCCGCGCTGGCGGAGTTGCGCCTGTTCCCACCGATGATGCTGTACATGATCGCCTCCGGCGAACAGAGCGGCGAGCTGGAAACCATGCTTGAACAGGCCGCGGTCAACCAGGAACGGGAATTTGATACCCAGGTGGGGCTGGCGTTGGGGCTGTTTGAGCCTGCTCTGGTGGTGATGATGGCGGGTGTGGTGCTGTTTATCGTCATCGCCATCCTCGAACCGATGCTGCAACTGAACAATATGGTTGGAATGTAATTTACGGAGTTATCACATGAATTCGTTATCCCGCACACAAAAACCACGGGCAGGTTTTACCCTGCTGGAAGTGATGGTGGTGATTGTTATTCTTGGCGTTCTGGCAAGTCTGGTGGTGCCTAACCTGCTGGGCAACAAAGAGAAAGCGGACAGGCAAAAAGCCATCAGCGATATCGTGGCGCTGGAGAATGCGCTGGATATGTACCGACTGGATAACGGGCGTTATCCGACTACCGAGCAGGGGCTTGAGGCGCTGATCCAGCAACCAGCCAATATGGCGGACGCCCGCAACTACCGTACCGGTGGATACATCAAACGGCTGCCAAAAGATCCGTGGGGTAATGATTATCAGTATCTCAGCCCGGGTGAAAAAGGACTGTTTGATGTTTATACCCTGGGGGCGGATGGTCAGGAAAACGGGGAAGGTGCTGGTGCAGATATCGGTAACTGGAATTTGCAGGAGTTTCAGTAATCAGTGCCTGAACGCGGATTCACTCTTCTGGAAATCATGCTGGTGATTTTCCTTATCGGCCTTGCCAGTGCAGGCGTGGTACAGACGTTTGCGACCGATTCTGAATCGCCCGCGAAAAAAGCGGCGCAGGATTTTCTGACTCGCTTTGCGCAGTTTAAGGACAGGGCAGTGATTGAAGGGCAAACCCTCGGTGTGCTAATCGACCCGCCGGGATACCAGTTTATGCAGCGTCGGCAGGGGCAGTGGTTGCCCGTTTCTGCGACCCGGTTATCGGCACAGGTGACGGTGCCGAAACAGGTGCAAATGCTGTTACAACCCGGAAGTGATATCTGGCAGAAGGAGTATGCGCTGGAGCTGCAACGCCGTCGCCTGACGCTGCACGATATTGAACTGGAGCTGCAAAAAGAGGCGAAAAAGAAGACTCCGCAGATCCGTTTTTCGCCTTTTGAACCCGCCACGCCGTTTACGCTGCGCTTCTACTCGGCGGCGCAAAACGCATGTTGGGCGGTAAAACTGGCGCACGATGGCGCGTTATCCCTCAATCAATGTGATGAGAGGATGCCATGAAGCGCGGATTTACCTTGCTGGAAGTGATGCTCGCGCTGGCGATTTTTGCGCTGGCTGCCACGGCGGTGTTACAGATTGCCAGCGGTGCGCTGAGTAATCAGCACGTTCTTGAGGAAAAAACGGTAGCAGGCTGGGTAGCTGAAAACCAGACCGCATTGCTTTACCTGATGACCCGTGAACAACGAGCGGTCAGGCACCAGGGTGAGAGTGATATGGCAGGAAGCCGCTGGTACTGGCGAACCACACCGCTGAATACAGGTAACGCGCTGCTCCAGGCAGTGGATATTGAAGTCAGTCTTCACGAAGACTTTTCGCCAGTGATTCAGTCACGACGCGCCTGGTTTAGCGCCGTGGGAGGCCAACAGTGAGAAGGACTCGCGCTGGTTTCACGTTACTGGAAATGCTGGTGGCAATTGCCATTTTTGCCTCGCTGGCACTGATGGCGCAGCAGGTGACAAACGGCGTCACGCGCGTGAATAGCGCCGTCGCCGGACACGATCAAAAACTAAACCTCATGCAGCAAACGATGAGTTTTCTGACCCACGATCTGACACAAATGATGCCGCGTCCGGTAAGAGGCGAGCAGGGCCAGCGTGAACCAGCGTTACTGGCTGGCGCTGGCGTGCTGGCGTCTGAGAGTGAAGGGATGCGCTTTGTGCGCGGCGGCGTGGTTAATCCGTTGATGCGCCTGCCGCGCAGTAATCTGCTCACCGTCGGTTACCGCATTCATGATGGTTATATCGAACGGTTATCCTGGCCGCTGACCGATGCAGCAGGCAGCGTGAAGCCAACAACGCAAAAATTAATCCCGGCGGATTCGCTCCGTTTGCAGTTCTACGACGGCACGCGCTGGCAGGAAACCTGGTCATCACTTCAGGCGATCCCCGTGGCGGTGCGTATGACCCTGCATTCGCCGCAATGGGGCGAGATTGAACGCATCTGGTTGTTACGCGGGCCGCAATTATCATGATCATCTCACCACCAAAACGCGGAATGGCACTGGTCGTGGTGCTGGTATTGCTGGCAGTTATGATGCTGGTAACCATCACACTTTCCGGGCGGATGCAGCAACAACTTGGGCGAACGCGCAGCCAGCAGGAGTATCAGCAGGCGCTGTGGTACAGCGCCAGTGCGGAAAGCCTGGCGCTGAGCGCGCTCAGTCTGAGCCTGAAAAATGAACAACGCGTGCATCTGGCACAGCCGTGGGCTTCTGGTCCTCGTTTTTTCCCACTGCCGCAGGGGCAAATCGCTGTCACTCTGCGTGACGCACAAGCCTGCTTTAACCTGAATGCCCTTGCTCAGCCGACAACGGCGTCGCGTCCGCTCGCAGTGCAACAACTGATTGCCCTGATCTCGCGCCTGGATGTGCCTGCTTATCGGGCCGAACTGATAGCCGAAAGCCTGTGGGAGTTTATTGACGAGGACCGCAGCGTGCAGACGCGTCTGGGGCGTGAAGACAGCGAATATCTTGCCCGTTCGGTGCCATTCTACGCCGCGAATCAACCGCTGGCGGATATCAGTGAGATGCGCGTGGTACAGGGAATGGACGCCGGGCTTTATCAAAAACTGAAACCGCTGGTCTGTGCGCTGCCGATGACCCGCCAGCAAATCAACATCAATACCTTAGACGTCACGCAAAGTGTGATTCTTGAGGCGCTGTTTGACCCGTGGTTAAGTCCTGTTCAGGCGCGGGCGTTATTACAACAACGTCCGGCGAAGGGCTGGGAAGATGTCGATCAGTTTCTTGCACAGCCGCTACTTGCTGACGTCGATGAGCGTACTAAAAAACAGCTAAAAACCGTCCTGAGCGTGGACAGCAATTACTTCTGGCTGCGTTCAGATATCACCGTGAATGAGATTGAACTGACGATGAATTCGTTAATTGTCCGCATGGGGCCACAACACTTTTCGGTTCTCTGGCATCAGACAGGAGAAAGTGAGTGAGTTCCATGCTTGAGATTTTTTTCCCGCTTTGCGCCACCGACCCCATCCGCTGGCAGCGCCGTACACCCGACGTGGAGTGCGGTATCTGGCCTGACGTCGACAACGAACAGCTTCAGCAATGGCTGCAAACCGATGCGATTCGACTCTACATTCCCGGCGAATGGATCAGCGTCTGGCAGGTTGAACTGCCTGATGTCGCCCGCAAGCAGATACCGACTATTCTGCCCGCCTTACTGGAAGAAGAGCTGAACCAGGATATCGATGAACTGCATTTCGCCCCGTTGAAAATCGACCAGCAACTGGCAACCGTGGCAGTGATTCACCAACAGCATATGCGCAACATTGCGCAGTGGTTGCAGGAAAACGGCATCACCCGCGCTACCGTCGCGCCAGACTGGATGTCTATTCCTTGTGGATTTATGGTTGGCGATGCGCAACGGGTTATCTGCCGCATCGATGAATGCCGGGGATGGAGCGCCGGGCTGGCGCTGGCTCCGGTCATGTTCCGCGCCCAGCTCAATGAGCAGGATTTACCGCTTTCGCTAACCGTGGTCGGTATTGCACCGGAAGAGCTATCTGCATGGTCTGGCGCAGACGCCGAACGCCTGACCGTTACGGCCCTGCCCGCCATTACCACTTATGGCGAACCGGAAGGGAACCTGCTAACAGGGCCATGGCAGCCTCGCGTCAGCTACCGAAAACAGTGGGCGCGCTGGCGGGTGATGGTTCTGCCGATATTGCTGATTCTGGTTACGCTGGCAGTGGAACGGGGCGTGACGTTATGGAGCGTCAGCGAACAGGTGGCGCAAAGCCGCGCCCAGGCCGAGAAACAGTTCTTAACGTTGTTCCCGGAGCAGAAGCGGATTGTGAATTTACGCTCTCAGGTGACGATGGCGCTGAAAAAATATCGCCCGCAGGCCGACGATACCCGGCTGCTCGCAGAATTGTCAGCGATCGCCAGTACCCTGAAAACGGCGTCACTTACCGACATTGAGATGCGTGGTTTCACCTTTGATCAAAAACGGCAGACTCTTCACCTCCAGCTGCGGGCTGCGAACTTTGCCAGTTTCGACAAACTGCGTAGTGCACTGGCGGCAGATTATGTTGTGCAACAGGACGCGTTACAGAAAGAGGGTGATGCGGTTTCCGGCGGCGTAACGTTGCGGAGGAAATAACATGTTACGCGATAAATTTATTCACTATTTTCAGCAATGGCGTGAACGCCAGTTAAGCCGTGGCGAACACTGGCTGACACAACACCTGGCGGGGCGTTCGCCGCGTGAAAAGGGCATGTTACTGGCAGCGGCGGTGTTTCTGTTTAGCGCAGGATATTACGTCCTCATCTGGCAGCCTTTGAGCGAACGGATTGAGCAACAGGAGACGATGTTGCAGCAGCTGGTGGCGATGAACTCCCGGATGAAGAGCGCCGCGCCGGATATTATTGCGGCGCGAAAATCCGCCACGACAACGCCTGCACAGGTATCGAGGGTCATCAGTGACAGTGCTTCCGCGCACTCAGTGGTCATCAAGCGGATAGCTGAGCGCGGGGAGAATATTCAGGTCTGGATAGAACCTGTGGTGTTTAATGATCTGCTGAACTGGTTAAACGCGCTGGACGAAAAATATGCACTGCGGGTGACACAAATTGATGTCAGCGCAGGTGAGAAGCCGGGGATGGTGAATGTGCAGCGACTGGAGTTTGGGCGGGGGTAGGTATTGCCATTTCCTTAACCCCACCTGATAACCCTTAGCCCAATGGTGAGTGCGGAACTGTCAAACCCACTCACCGGGCTGAGTTCCGATGTAGCAAGAATTATATCCCTCCAGACCACCACGGAATGATCGACAATACTGTAGGAATTCGTTTTTCACCATGTAGTCCCTGTGAATCGACACCTTTTTCAGACTGTAAAGTTGCTTAAGTGTTTTGACACAGTATGATTATTAATAGTTGCAATAAATCATTGAGTAACAATTGATAGGCCAAAACATATAGGATAATTCTTGTGTGATCTGTATTTTGTGTAGCCTGGAAATTAGTAAAATTCCTGGAGATAATCAGAAATGGAATTTCAAATAAGTATAATAATTTCCAGGGAAACTATTCGTCGATTTTAAGAAATGTCTGCTCAGGTATATCTACTGAGGGATGATGTTGGTTGTAACACTGGTTAAAATAAATACACAAAATAATCAAGATGTATATTTTAATCAACGAAAATAATTACCTTCGGGATTATTGATGCGACTTAAATAACACCATTTAAATGTGATATAAATCACAAATATGGCTGTAAAGAGGGGGCTGTAGATATAAATAAGAAGTACACGAGTGAATTTTAAATAGAGAAATAGTTTCTCAGTGAACAATTTATTGGTAATCAATCGCATGCGTTCTGGTTTGAGGCAGATTGCAGGTGTTGTTACGCATAAAATTCATAGGTGGCATTATAATCAAGTAGTTAACAGTAATAGTAAAAAATAATTTCTTGCGAAATTAGCAGCCCATTTTGAATAAGTGTGTTCCGGAGTAATCCAGAACGCATGCTGCTTTACGTCTTTTTCAAGCCATATTGGTTAAGCAAAAAGAGGTAGAAATAATTTCCTGAGAAATTAACTCAACATTCTGAAACGGCCAGTTTTCTGAAATTACCAGAAGACCGAATACATTCATGCCTGAAGAATGGATTAGAAGAAACGAGACGGAAATAGATCTATTTATCCCTGCGGAAATAATTTCTGCTGAAATTGTTTGCGGCTATTAAAAAGGTCAAACCGTCTGACTGAATTTTATCCAGTTACAAACAAGTATTACCTCCAGTGTATTGGTAGCTGTTAAGCCAGGGGCGGTAGCATACCTGAAGAGAATAGGATCACATCACCAAATGGCAAGAAGTGGATTTGAAGTCCAGAAAGTCACCGTAGAGGCATTATTTCTACGAGAAATACGAACACGCTTTGGTAAGTTTCGTCTGGGATATCTGTGGGCGATTCTCGAACCCTCTGCGCATTTGCTGATACTGTTGGGCATTTTTGGTTACATTATGCACCGCACGATGCCAGACATCTCATTCCCGGTGTTTTTACTTAATGGCCTGATTCCCTTTTTTATCTTTAGCAGTATCAGCAAACGTTCTGTAGGTGCTATTGAAGCGAACCAGGGGTTGTTTAATTATCGACCAGTAAAACCCATCGATACGATCATTGCACGCGCACTGCTTGAGACACTGATTTACGTTGCTGTTTATATATTGCTCATGCTTATCGTCTGGATGGCAGGCGAATATTTCGAAATAACAAACTTTTTACAACTTGTGCTTACCTGGAGTCTGCTGATCATTCTTTCATGTGGCGTCGGCTTAATATTCATGGTCGTTGGCAAAACCTTCCCTGAAATGCAAAAGGTCCTGCCGATACTACTTAAGCCGCTGTATTTCATCTCCTGCATCATGTTCCCTTTACACTCGATTCCAAAGCAATACTGGTCGTATCTACTCTGGAACCCATTAGTACATGTCGTGGAGTTAAGCCGCGAGGCAGTTATGCCTGGCTATATCAGCGAAGGCGTGAGTCTGAACTACCTGGCAATGTTTACTCTGGTCACCCTGTTCATCGGTCTGGCGTTATACCGAACGCGTGAAGAGGCAATGCTGACATCATGATTAAGATTGAAAATTTGACGAAGTCCTATCGCACGCCAACGGGGCGACACTATGTCTTTAAGGATTTAAATATTGAAATCCCTTCAGGAAAAAGTGTCGCCTTTATTGGTCGCAACGGAGCGGGTAAATCAACGTTACTGAGAATGATTGGCGGCATTGACCGCCCCGACAGTGGAAAGATCATCACCAATAAAACAATATCATGGCCAGTCGGCCTCGCAGGTGGATTTCAGGGAAGTTTAACCGGACGCGAAAACGTAAAATTTGTTGCGCGGTTATACGCGAAGCAAGAAGAACTGAAAGAGAAAATTGAGTTTGTTGAAGAATTTGCCGAACTCGGTAGGTACTTTGATATGCCGATTAAAACTTACTCCTCAGGTATGCGATCTCGCCTGGGCTTTGGTTTAAGCATGGCATTTAAGTTTGATTATTATATCGTCGATGAAGTAACGGCGGTCGGTGATGCCAGGTTTAAAGAAAAATGCGCTCAATTGTTTAAAGAAAGGCATAAAGAATCTAGCTTTTTAATGGTTTCACATAGTTTGAATTCATTGAAAGAGTTTTGTGATGTGGCGATTGTGTTTAAGGATGATAATGCGGTTAGTTTTCATGAGGATGTTCAGGAGGGGATCGAGGAGTATGTTGTAGAACAAAAAATATAGTCATTAGATACATTTATCATAAATCTGTGCGTTTAATAAATAATGCAATTGATTTTTTATAAATTATCTCTCGTGCCATGAATTATATAAATGTGTGTGTGAAATTATATTTATCTTAAAATCAAGGAGATAAAATGAGTAAACTAACAAAGTTAATCACGAAACCGAGACTTTTTTTTTAGAGATGCGAAAATAAATCGAAGTAATACAGAACCATCTAAACCAGTTGCGAAAAAAAACATGCCGGTACAAAAAAAAGTGGAAAGTAAAAAAGAGAAAGTCGTAACCAAGCCAAAAATAAATAGTCTTGATCATTTTAATATCTTAGATGACATCAGGGTTATTTTACATTCAGGAGAAAGTTTCGATGCCGGTGTGGCACATTTAAAACCCTGGATTGCAGTATTGATGCGCAGTAATGTTAAATTTTTAATATTAGTGCGTAATTTGAATTTATTTGAGTGGGTAAAGATGAACTTTCCTTGGACATATGTATCCTATGCGAAAGGAGCTCAGGATATTGAAAATCTTTTAAATAAAATGCCATATGTTAATACTGTTCTATATCCTTCAAGTACGGGTAACAATATACATCTTGTGCGGTTTAGTTATTTAAATCATATTTTTATTGGGCATGGTGATAGCGATAAGGCCTCTAGTGCGCACAAGGGATTAAGGTTATATGATGAGATATGGACGGCAGGAGAAGCACATATTGATAGATTTCGCAACAGTGATTTTAATACCCAGCATATGATATTCAATAAAGTTGGGAGGCCAAACAGTAAAAAAATTATAGAAGCATGCCAATCAAATTGGAAAGAAAGAAACTATCGTGTACTTTATTTGCCCACCTGGGAAGGCCATTTTGAAGAAAGCAACTATTCCTCTGCGTTGATTTCTGGAGGTATCATACAAACTGTTGCAAATAATCTAAAACTACATATTGATGCCAAATTTCACCATATAACAGGGTCACGAATTAGTGAGTTAAAAAACCTTGATGTTAATTTATCACAATATAACTCTGATGAGGAAAGCAGAGTTACTATAATTCCGCGAACTATTCCTGTTGATACAATTTTAGCTACTTATAACATATTCATTTGCGATATTTCTGCTGTCATCAGTGAATGTCTCGCTGGTAATGGGCCAATATTTGTATATATTCCTCAAGATAGAGAAATTAATATCTCAAATTCTAATATGGCTTATGGCGATTATTGTTATACTTTTTCTACACTTAATGAACTGGAAGAGAAGTTAAGCTCTGTATTAGCTGGCAATGATTATCTTGAGGAAAAAAGAAAATTTGCTATGAATTACATTTTAGGTTATGAAGAAACTCTTAATGATAAGTTTGTTAAAGAAATAAAAAAAAATTTATGAACAACCTCAAAAAATAACGCAGCTTAAATAAAAGTAAGCATATCGATTAGTAAGAATGAATAACTGTGCTCGCGAATATTGCTAAAAACGTTAAAGTTCTACACTAATTATAAATTAAAAAATCTTATCAAAACAATATCTGTAATTTATTGTTTTTTACTTATTATAGTCTTTAATTATAAGCTTAGAGTTGAAACATGAAGAATATCGCTGTGATTTTATCTGGAGGTACAGGTTCTCGTTTCGGAGGCACCCTGCCAAAACAATTTACAAAACTAGCTGGTAAAGCTGTTATAGAGTATACGATAGACGCATTCGAAAAATCTAATAATATTGATGAAATAATTATTGTATCTCAACCAGAGCATATGCATTTAACATGGGATATAATCAAAAAAAATAAATGGAAGAAAGTTGTTAAAGTCTTTGCTGGAGGTAAAGAGCGGTTTGATTCAACTTATTCAGCTATTGTTGGATTAGAGGGATATAATCATGAATGTAATATTCTTATTCATGATGCAGTACGGCCATTGATAAATGAACATATTATAAATGACTGTATTTTTGCTCTCAAAGAATTTGATGCTGTCGATGTTGTAATCCCTTCATCAGATACTTTAGTCGAAGTTTTTGATGATGAATGTATTTCCAATATACCCAATAGAGCTTTCATGCGTAGAGGGCAAACACCACAAGCTTTTAAACTTGGCACAATAAAAAAAGCTTATCAAAAAGCAATAAAAGAACAGAGATTCACATTTACTTGTGACTGTGGTGTTGTTAGATCAATGATACCGGGTATTAGAGTCGCTACAGTTAAAGGAAATGAAGCTAATATAAAAATTACTCATCCTATAGATCTCTTTATTGCTGAAAAATTATTGCAAGAAGCTAATAAAATTTCTTATAATCCTGAAGATGATTTATCATTTTTAAAAAATAAGAATCTGGTAATTTTTGGAGGGTCAAGTGGTATTGGTTTAGAAATAAAAAATTCAGCAATTTTGTTGGGCGCAAATGTGGATGTTGCAAGTCGCTCTTATAATAATGTAGATATAACTGACATTCATTCTATCAATAAATTTCTGGCTGTGGTTAAAAAAGAACGTGGCACAATCGATTATGTTATCAATACCGCTGGGCTGCTAATAAAAAAACCTATTGATTCTTTATCTCAGTCTGAAATTAATAATTTAATAGGAATAAATTATACAGGTGCAGTAAATGTTGCAATTGCATCTAAAAAATATTTAACTGAAAGTTCAGGTATGCTTGTTAATTTCACGTCAAGTTCATATACTCGTGGACGCTCATTATACGCGCTCTATTCATCATCTAAAGCAGCAATAGTTAACTTCACTCAAGCACTTGCTGAAGAATGGACAACAGAGAATATTCGCGTAAATTGTATTAATCCGGAAAGAACTGCAACACCAATGCGTACAGCTAATTTTGGTCTTGAACCAGCTGAACTTTTACTAAATGCAAAAGATGTTGCATTAACAACTATTAAAATATTAGGAACCAGAAATACAGGGTTGATTGTTGATATTCGAAAAGATGGTCGTTAAGAGGTGATGCAAGTGTCTGGAAGTAATTTATATTATATTTATTTGGATACTAAAATAATTGGAGCTTTGGAACAACTTATTGGTTATTTCCAGACACAAGTTTTTGACTCAAATAAATGTATTGAAGTAATATGTAAATACTATAAAGAGATAGCAGATACATTTAAGAATGTTTTTATTAAACATAAAATTCCTTTCAGATTTGTACGCAAACAAGCAGATTATAAACTCGATAAAGGAAAAGTGGTATTATATCTTTTCAATGCACAGTCTAACTGTAGACTAGTCGCCAATAGGAGTTTGGTACATATTTTTGTTACTCATGGTGAAAGTCATAAATTAGCTTCAATTAAACCAATTATAAGAATTTATGATTATGTTGTAACATCAGGAAATGTTGGGATAGATCGTTTCCTTAAATCTGGAATTTTTTCTCCCTATGATGTTCAAAGCGGACGTATAATCACGTTAGGAGACACGTTTTTAGGAAATAATGAGTTTCATTATGATTTTAATAGCAATGCTTTAGTTTATGCTCCTACATGGGAAGGTGGAGTGCCTGAAGAAAATTACTGCTCATTACAAGAGGTAAACATAAATAAAATAATTGATTTTTGTAAGCGGGAATTAATAAAATATGTATACATTAAGCCTCATCCAAATCTAGGGCACAGAGATAAGATTTATATATCACAATTAAATTTAGCCATTAAAAATTTTAGGAAAAATGGGATCTTTGTATTTGTTTGCACGCCAAAAAATAAAAAATTCAATGTTTTTAAGTTCTTACTAATTGCAAAAAATGGAGATGTTAAAAAAATTAATGATTGGGGGGCGGTTAAGTTTGCTATTACTGATATTTCTGCAATGGAAATGCAATTTATACGAAAAAAAAATACCATGCCTAACGTTAATTGATAGAAAATACACCAATGAATTATACATTCCTAAAAGGCTTAACACGTATACATCAAAAACTTTTTTTGATGTTAATGATTGTTTATCGTATGATTCAGATTCAGAAAAAATCCGAGATGAGTTATTTGATTATTTTATAACTTATCCTTCAGAGGAAATTGCTGGCATGTCATATTCCGATCGTATTCAATGGCTCTGCCAGTATACAACGATGCACATGCGGAAAAGAAATAAATTCTTCAAAGAGAATTATTGAGTATAAAATGAATGTTTTATTAATCTTGTCTCAACTTATTTTAATTGATTACTCTTATGCAACACTTCATGACTAAATATTCTCTCATTATGTACATAACCCGTCTTCGATTTTAGACGATAAGCGTTCAACTTCTCATTCATATCTATATCTTGTTGACTCACATTACATAGATAAAAATCATAATGATAGTCACTCGATACTTGGCGCGGTTGATGCATCAACACGGTTATATTGTACTTGAAACTTCTTCTTGGCAGTCAACAACGATGAATTTACTTCTGGGGCTTTCACAACCGATCTTTCAGTCTGAAGTGGAATCGTTACCTGTCAGTACAAAGTTTAGCAATACAGCATATAATGCTAATTTTCTAATACACTAACCCACAATAATTACTTTCACCGAAGCACAATAAGCTTTATTTTCCACCCGCGATTAACCAACAACTAGAGTAGCAAACACGTCATAACAGGAGCCGCAAAATCCAACAGAATTGCCCTTCCTGTATGCTGAAATTAAAACTATCCCACCATGGCATGTTATTTCACTTGCTATGTCAGAATATTTTTATCCAGCGATATTCAGGTTGGACATGTTCACGCGCAATGAAGAATGTCCAACCAGCTATAACACAATAGGTCCAATTTCCAGTAAGAAAGCCGACCAGTACCAGTGCAACCACAGCACAAAGCACATGAAAATGGGGAGTATTTCTATCATGAATTTCCCTACTGACCCCAGCATAATTCCATTTGTTATTAAATTAGATGAAATAGTGCACATGCGCAAATATATAATTACTTCACTGTGAATAATATATATGATAAAATCATGACCTAAACTATCTGGAATTTAACCATTTCCGCGTTTTATGCCCGCAGCTTCCGCGGGCTTTTTTAGTGAAATTATCCCTAAAAAGAAACTATGATATTCACTTTTACTTCAATGCGGAATAAGATATACAATCACACAATTTGTACCATTAGTTTTGTTTCGTGCCTTCCCCGCTTTCGAAAGAATGTGGAGTTTTTTTATATAACCAGAACTTCACATCCACTATATGTATACATATAATTCGCTGCGCTTAAAGATATTCAAAATGCATATAGACAGATTTAGATATGCTAAACTCAACTGCGACAAAACAACCATTAGTAAAACTGTTATGAATATTAAGTATATTGTGTCATTTTGTAGTACTCTATACAGATGACAACATTAAATTATGTAATAATATTTAGATATAATTCTCCATCTTAAGGTGGTAGTGTTTTTATATTGTTAAATGCTGTTGATGTTAGAGATTGAAAAATGAAAGATGATATTGCTGCTATGCCTGAAAATATAGTGAGATTTTTTGAGCAGACATCACTACGCGAATACATCAAAAAAACATGGTTCTACAATGAAAATTGCTTCGTTGTTGATTTTGAATATAAGGATGTGAAATTCGCATTAGACTTCACCGCCAACCAGACAGTCTTGAACGTGGATTTTGTGCTTCGTACTGACTGTTCTTTTTTTACCATAAAAGGTAGTGAAAAAAAAGAAAGAATTTCATCTTGTGTTATTTTAATTGAAGCTCTTCCCTGTGCTTTATATAAAATAATGTCCGTTATAAATACTATCGATTCAAATATTAAATTCGATATCTCAGTTATAATTCCTGTTCATAATAGGGAAGCTTTAATTGTTGAATGTATAAAGTCCATTAATTCACAAACGCTAGATAAAAACAGATTTGAAGTGATTTTTATTGACGATGGTTCAACAGATAAAAGTATTTCAGCAATTGAGTATTTTATTGCATCGGACATAAATTGGCGTGTTATTCGCAGAGAAATTCCTTCTGGAAATGCTTCCGCTCCACGCAATGAAGGAATAAAAGCAGCCAAAGGACGTTATGTTTTCTTTTTAGATTCTGATGATGCAATTCATCCAGAATTACTTTATGATGGACTACGTATTGCAGATAAAAATAATAGTGATATTGTATATTTTAAACAAGCCTCATCTACAGGGCGTGGAATACCTGTACGGGCATTCAGAAAAAGTGCTAACAAAGCAGATATTATCAAGAATCATTTATTCAGATCACTGAAAATTTTCAAATTATTTAAAAGAAAATTACTTATTGATAATGGGGTTTTATTCAACCCATCAATACCTGTTTACGAAGATATGATTTTTTCATGTCACGCATTAACTGTTGCTAATACTGTATCAGTTTTAGCAGATAAGGATTATTATATTCTTAACGGGCACGATCAACCACATCTTTCTAAAGTTAGTTTCCCAGTTGAAAATAGAATTTTTGTTTTGCAAAGTGGATTAAACTATATTTTGCTTAGTAAAAATGGAATGATTGAAAAAATAAAAAATGTTCAACGCATGGATGATCATATGCTCAGAACATTTAGCAGCCATCATAAGAAATAAAAATCTATCGAATGAGAAAAAAGAAATACTTTTTTAGTCAGATGCATAAATCATTAGCAGCCCATCCAGAACTTACAAATATTGATTTTATTTATAAGAAATTTAAAAATCTTTCACAATACCTTCTTGAGGGAAACTATGAAGATTTTAAATATAATGCTTTGGAATTGAATAAAATAAATAAAAAGCAGGAGAAGAATTGATTTAATAGTCTATTTCGCTGTATAAAAATATTTTCACGTAAGGAATTCCCATGCGAGATAAAACTAGTTATCACGCATGGTTTTTTACATGTAACTAGAGATTATATATCAAAAATATTGGAAGCGGAACTGTAGTCAATATGTAAAAATTCTAGCGATGTAGTTAACTATCGAAAATTATATCTACCTTAATAAATCAAATTGTAAAGCGTAATTTTTTAGCATATATCTAATAGTTAGTTGTGTTTTTTTAATTAAAATTCATTGAGGCTTAAATTTAAATTATCTATTAAACTATTATGTTTCATACTTGACGCGTAATACTACCAAAATCCTTATCCACCTTAAAATCATGTTCAAAACATCTATCCCCATAATAAACCCCATTAACCTGTGTCTTCACCAATAAATACCCTCGAAACTTCTTAAACAGTTTCATATCCGGTTTAAAGTCGGCCTGCCAGAACTGGTGCAAATGCCCTTGATACGTCAAGCCTTTGATGTCGTACAGGGCATTGCCCATCACTTTGAGTGGTTTGTTATGAATGAGCGCAGAGATCCCCGCCGTACTGTTAATTGTCACCACTGCTTTTGCGTGGCGTAACAATTCCGGCATCGGGAGATCGTGCACATAAATGACTCGCTCACCTAAGCCATATTCCTTACTCAACCGCTTAATTAATGGTCGATAGAGTCTGTGACCACGATCCATCGGATGATGTTTGATCACCAAATAACTTTCTTTCGGCGCTTTACGCGAAAATGAGTACATGACTTCATTAATATAGTCACGCACATCGTTATAATTGCTGTGGTTGCGAATCTGGCTATCGTTATACACCTGCAAAACGGCAAGATAATAGCGCTGGTCCAGCTCATTCATTAACCTCGGCAATACCTTACGCTGTGTTACCTTGTAAAGTTGCTTGCGCCAGTACGCACGAACCCAGCAACGAGCCTCATACCAGGGGGAAAACGATTTGTGGTGGCGGTAGCGAGGAAACTCACGACGGTAATGCCAGCCCATCAGGTAATACCACATCGCATGACCTATACGTTTCATCGTTGAAGGTTTTAAGTTCTCAACGTGCGGCGCAGGCATATCTGGTAACTTACGATAAAAATCCGGATCGCGCGGTAGCGATGAATATGCGTTCACTCCGCCTTCTTCAACGGTAATAAATTGCGGGCGTAAATATCCTTCTTCAAATGCCAGAAAGCGGATCCCTTTCGACTTTGCCCAGCGTTTTGCTTCTTTGTGCAATGGGCGGCAGTCACCAAAGCAGAGGATGGTATCAAAGTCATATTGCCGGTGGAGATCTCGCAACCAACCGGGAAACTCTTTCGGCGTCTGGTAGTAAGCCAGGTATTGTCGATTGCGGCAGTAAAAACGATCCCCGCCGTTGAAGACAACATTCACAGCGTTACGGCCTAATGACTCTAACCATTCGGCGACGTCATTGAAAAAAGGTCCCATCGGTCCCTGCAAAAGCAGATATTTTTTACCCGATAATAAAATGGTTAGTGCGTTGTCTTGCATAAATAATTTGCGTAATAGTCAACTATGAAATTGTTTAGCCAAATCTGACCTTGCAGAACATAATTAATTTGCGGTAATAGCGTATGACTCGCCCCGCTTTTTTTCGGGTAATAAACATCGGCTTGCGCGGCGTCTGGATTAAATATTCCGCAGCTTCTTCAACCGTAATAGGTTGTAGCCGTGTTGGGTGGATATAGGTTGGATAAACAATCAACGCCTGATAGATCAAGTCTGCTAGCGTTAATCTGCGCTCGCGGCGCGGGCAGTGATGTTCATCAACGGTTAAACCCCAACCGGCGTAGAAGGGCAGGCCGTAACAATGAACTTGCTTGCCATGTAATAACGCTTCAAACCCGGACAATGATGTCATGGTGTGCACTTCATCTGCGCGCTGAATGCATTGAATAATATCTGCGTCCAGTGCCTGATAATCAGCTAGTTCAGCAGTCAGTTTTGCCGGAATATCGCCCTTGCGATTCCCCACTAATACATCCGGGTGCGGTTTATAAATAATGTAGGCGTGCGGATTACGCTCGCGTACTGTGCGTAATAACTCAAGGTTGCTCTTAATCGAGACAGTGCCTGTTTTAATAGATGCATCGTCCTCTACCTGACCCGGTACCAGGATGATTTTTTTACCTTTGGACTCGGCAGGCAGAGAGAAATCGGCCCCCAGGTTGTACTTGCTCAGTTTGCTTTCAACCAAGCGTTGCTGCAACTTCTCAGCCCGCATCTGCTGCGCCAGCGTTAGCTGGCTATGGTTAAGCAGCTCTTCCAGGTCGCTGGGGCGCGTGGCGTCATAGTAGATCCCGCGCTTATCCAGTACCAACGATAGCGGCGGCAACAGGTCAGAGCCAAGTCCGGATGAACGCAGAAAACCATCTTCCATTCGCCATAATGGCAGTGATTTTCGCTGCGCTTCGGCTCGCCATTGCTGTTCTCCCTTTACACCCCATACCACGCAGGCGCTCGCCGCAGTACAGCGACGTGAAAAACTCAGCCGGTTTGTTGCCGTTCGCAAGAAAGGTTTCAGGATCGCCGACTTCCACAGCGTTAAGCCTGGCGCCCATAAATAGCCATTACGCTGCTGCTGATGGCTGCGCTGTAATTGCAGCCATTGCAGTACGGTAAATAGATCGCTTGCGGCCCCCGTGAGCGGGTCGATATAGCGACAGTAACGCAGGTATGCTGCGGCAAAAAGTTCTTCCAGCGTGGCAGAACCGCGTCGAGCGGATAACAAAGCGGACTGCGGATGGCGATCGTCGGTTAAGCCCCAGCCTGCATACCAGGGCTGACCGAAACATGTCACTGGTTTTCCTGCCAGTAAGGCTTCAAAGCCGTATTGGGATGTCACGACGTAAACCCGGGAAACGTGTCGCAACAGCGACTGCGGGCTGACATTCTCGGCAATCAAACGTACTCGTTGCGTGGCGCGCAGATCAGCGAAATAACCTGTTTTCTTTCCTTCCAGGACATCCGGATGCACCTTCACCCAAATTTCGGCTTGAGGATTTTCCGTAATCGCGGCTTCCAGCATGGCGGCAAACTCATTCTGACCCGCATTACCATACGTCACTGACATATCATTAAATGTCTGATCGACAACCAGAACGATGTCTGAATGTTCTGATTCATCAGCCACAAACGCAGGCGCCAGATTATATTTCGACAAATCCCCGGTCACGATGGTGTGCATCGCTTCTCTGGCCTGGCTTATCAGAGCTGCATTTCCGGCTTTATCCTGTACCAGTTTCTCCAGCGCCGAAGGCATGCTGGCATCGTAGTAAATGCCGCAATCATCCACCACCAGAGAAAGCGGCGGCGCACCATTGACGCCAAGATCCAGCGAGCGCACAAATCCATCTTCCAGACGGATGACCGGTTTTCCCGCTGCTTTGGCGATGGCGACTGGTTTCGCCGCGCTGGGGCGATGCCCCCACACGGCGATAGCATCGACGTTTTGCGGAACAGGGCGCAGCAGAGAAAGTTTCTGGCACGGTTGCGCCAGAAATTTCTCCAGATGCGGAATACGCCAGATGCCAGGCGAGTAAATGCCAATCATGCGTTTTCAGCCAGTTCCTGTGCCATCAGGGCGCGCACTTTTTCAAGGCATGCCGGGGTGTCGACGCCCGGACCGGTTGCGGCAACCTCAAATGTGCGAATGTTGATCCCCGCGTTCATCAACCGTAGCTGCTCCAGTTCCTCGATTTGACTTAATGCCGTCCTGGGTAACTGACTGTAGTTTTGCAGCACATCGCGACGATAAGCGTAAATACCGACGTGTTTCAGGTAGCGAGCTTTTTCAGCATTACGCGGATACGGAATCGGCGAACGGCTGAAATAAAGTGCATCCTGGCGGGTATTTACCACCACTTTTACCGTGCTTGGCTCGGTCGCTTCTTCGGCAGAAATCGCGTGACATAGCGTTGCCACTGGCAACGCGGGATCGTCACGCATTCCTTGTAGCAGCGTTTCTACATCCCGCGGGCGAATCATTGGTTCATCGCCCTGCAGGTTAATGTAGATATCTGCTTCCACCGTATGCATCACCTCGACCAGCCGATCGGTGCCGGATTCATGATCGTTGCGCGTCATGATGGCTTTCCCGCCAAACGCCTGCACGGCCTGTTCAACGCGCGGGTCGTCTGTTGCCACCCAAACTTCCGCAACGCCCGCCACCTGCAACGCACGCTCGTAAACATGCTGGATCATCGGTTTGCCAACAATATCGAGCAGTGGCTTACCCGGCAGGCGCGAGGAGCCGTAGCGGGCCGGAATGACAATAACTGCTTTGCTCATCTCAATTCCTTACAAAGACAGAATCACTTTTGCACCCACCGCCAGCTGATAGAGGATGGTGGAAATACCACGGGTAACTTCAATGTTTTTCGATTCATATTTCGGCAGAACCATAATCTCATCGCCCGGCTTGAGTGAATCCACATCTTCCGCGTTGACTGCCGCACCGTTCTGACGAATGACGATAATTCTGGCGTTACCCGATTTCTGCGTCAGGCCACCGCATTTCTCGATGTAATCCTCGGTGGTCATTCCCTTCTGCCAGCTCACCGCGTTCGGGAACAGCACCTCGCCATGAACCATAACCAGCGATGTTTTCTCCGGAATATTGATGACGTCGCCATCTTCAAGCAGAACAGAATCAATATTGGACTCGTTGAGGATCACTTCACCTTTCGGAACCACGGTGCGCGCTTTCGCCACAAAGCGGCTGATCAGTTGCGCTTCCTGCATTCGCAGGCTGGCTTCTTCTTTGGTGGAGGACTGGGCGGAAAGAGATGCTTCCTCCAGCTTTTGCAGCGAGAGATTCAGCATCTCTTTCTGCCGCTGGGCCACAGATGGGCGATAAAGCTGAACCGCGTTCATCTGCGACATGCTGTTCGGGCGGACTTTTTCCAGAACCGCACGCATGGTGGAGCCATAAGGCAGCACCATGGCATGTTCGCCAGAGTGCGCGCCTTCAACCCGCACCTGAATGGTGCCGGCATAGCGGTCAGTGCTGACGATTAAGGTATCGCCATTTTGCAACATACGGCCTGGCGCTGAGCTTATCGGATAGTATTCGCTACGTTTTTGCAGTCCCTGTTTACGCATAATCGTAATGTGAGTCGCGCCAGGCTTAGGGCGCGCCCAGCTCAACGCTTCCGTTACAGGAATGCTGCTTTCGCGGAACTCAAAGTCGTAGCTGTTAAAGACATCGCCCTGAACGCTGAAAGTATGCTGACGCGGCCCGACGATGATGGTGTCACCATCGGCGAACTGCGAAAGCCCCAGTTTGCCGTTCAGCAGGAAGTCGTACAGGTTGACGTTGGAGCGCACGCGGTTACCGCGCTTGACTACAATATCAACGTAACTTCCGCGCTCTGGATCAACGCCGCCAGCCTTGATCAGATAATTGAGTAACGAATCAGACGTCACACCACCATACAGACCAGGATTACGCACAAATCCGGTCACGTACACTTTTACTGGCTGCGCCTGTAATAAGGAGGCGTAGACGTTGACGTTGGACTGGTACACTTCCTTCACTTTGGATGTGACCAGGGTATTTAACTGACTATTACTGACGCCAGCAACTTTCACCGGACCAACGTTCGGCAGGAAAATATTACCTTTGGGATCAACCTGTAACGCACCATCAAAGGTGAACGCACCCCACAAGCGAACCTGAATGCTATCGCCAGGATTCAGAATATAGTCAGGGTTGAATCCTACCGTCGCACCGCTATCCGCGCTGGTGCCGTTGAAAAGTTGAGCACCAAACATACGGCTCATTACCATCGGCGGTGCGGGCGGCGGGGTATTGTCGAAGCCGCTCATGTTTTGCGTATCCGACTTTTGTCCGCTCAGAATACCGGGCAGTGGTGCGGCTCCTGTCAGGTTTGGGTCAGCGTTAATATCAATGGCCGCGCTGGCCTGCGCCGCGTGACAGGCGGCAATCAGTAAAATTGATTTAAATAATTTCATCACAAACTCATTCAGCGACAGCGTTAATCTCGGTGATCTTCAATAACAGCCAGCAACAGTTTCAGGGTGCCGAACAGCAGGCAGCACACCAGTAACCAACAGGCGATCAAATAAGGGATGTTTGGAAAAGAGGATTCCTGCGGCAACTGTGGCGAACTGATCACAGACAGCACCTTGAGCTTACGAGCCGCTTCTACACGGGTCTTTTCAATGGAGGTCAGCGTCAGTTTGTAGAGCTCGGTGTTGAACTCTACTTTTGATTTAATTTCCTCAAAATCCACCGCCATACGGTTTAGCTTGTCACCCTGTGGCGCTGTGATTTTGCTTTTTTCTTCATCGATTTGTGCCTGCAATGACTGAATCGCATTACGTGCACTCACAACTTGCGGGGCGTCCTCGCGCAGATACGTCAGCAAGTTCCGCAGGTCCGCTTCCATCTGGATCTTCTGGCCCATCAGCGTATTCACTAACGTGCTCGCTGCCTGCGCCTGTGCCTGTGGATCCAGAACGTTGTTGTTGTCCTGATAAGAGAGCAGTTCCGCTTTGCTGGCGTCCAGACGCTGGCGTGCCTTTTCCATTTCCGTTTCCGCAAAGGCAAGCTGGTCACGCGCAATGCGATGTGACATCTCATTGATAAAGCGCTCTGACTCTTTCAGCACGGTCTGGTTAAACTTAAGCGCAAACTCCGGGCTAAAGCCCTGCGTCTGAATATTGAGCAATCCGGTTTTATCGTCATACGAAACGTTGATACGGTCCTTGTAGTACTTCAGGAAGCCTTCTGCGGTTTCATCCTTGCTAAGATGATTAAGAAAATCGAGCCCGCTGTGGCTAAACGCTTCGCGAAAATTCAGTTGCTTATCTAACGCTGCCAGCATATCTGGAGAGTTGATGTACTCTTTCAGATATAACGCATCCTCTGCGGAACTCGGGTTAGAGGCACCCAATAGCAGACCAAAATTT
The DNA here is from genome assembly GCF_963883545.1 of Escherichia sp. E4702. Classification (NCBI taxonomy): domain Bacteria; kingdom Pseudomonadati; phylum Pseudomonadota; class Gammaproteobacteria; order Enterobacterales; family Enterobacteriaceae; genus Escherichia; species Escherichia sp. E4702. Next base: position 148,928 of record NZ_CAWORF010000003.1, read on the forward strand.
AAGCTGCCACTGTTTAAATCATCTGAGCGTTTAATGGCGACTTTCGACTCGCTCATATAGCGAGGCTGGCTGAAAATAGCCAGATAGATCAGCAGCACTGCCATCGGTGCCAGAATGATGATTTTCGCCAGGTGTTTTTGGATATCTGCCAGTGAGATGACAGACAAACGAGCACGCATCCAGGATACGGCAGACTTCAATTTTATCAACATGTAACGATTATCAGAGTTTCAGTGGGGCGCAAATTCAATGAGAGACTTAACTCTCGCGCCCTGTTGCTTAATTAGTCGAAAATGCGCACAAGACCAGTGACTTTGTTCGCCTTGTTGGTCACCAATAACGTCGAGACGCGGTGTTTTTGCATCTTTTCTTCCGCTTCGATGATCATGGTTTCTTCTGGCAACGTCAGCGGTTCACGCGTCATCATCTGCGCCGCCGTGGCGGATGTCAGAGAATCCTCTTTTTCCATAAAGCGACGCAGGTCACCGTCGGTGATAATGCCCGCCAGCTCGCCTTCTGCGTCTTCTACCATCACCATTCCCTGGCAACCGCTGGTGATACGTTGAATCACCGTTTTAAAGGGCGCATCCAGATGAACCGAAGGGACATCATGCTGCATGACATCCGCAACGCGGGTCAGCAGGCGACGACCTAATGAACCGCCCGGGTGATAGCGCGCAAAATCATTCGGCATAAATTTGCGTTGGTGGATCATGGCAATCGCCAATGCATCGCCGATCGCCATGGTCAGCGTGGTAGACGTTGTTGGTGCAAGATTATTCGGGCAGGTTTCATTCGCCATGTGGAGTTCCAGCACGGCATCGGCATTTTTCGCCAGCGTGGAATTTCCATTATTGGTAATGGCGATAATTCGGTTGCCGAAATTCTTCAGTGACGGGACGAGCTTGAGGATTTCATCTGTTTCGCCGCTGGCAGAAATAAGGATCAGAAGATCGTAAGGCGTAATCATGCCCAGATCGCCATGGAAAGCTTCTGCGGGATGAATAAAGAAACTCGGCGTACCCGTAGAGGCCAGAGTAGCAGACATTTTTCGACCAACATGCCCTGATTTACCCATTCCCGAAAGAATAACGTGTCCTTTACAATTAATTATCAATTCAAGAGCACGTTGGTACTGAGTGGAATCCAACTGTTTGGACAAGTTTTGTAATGCAGCACCTTGTTCTGCCAGAGTCTGGCAAACCGAGGTAATTAAATATGGATCGATAGTACTGCTCTGGTCATCAGGTAAATGTCTTTCAGACATATCAACTCCTTTGCTCGGAAATAATGCCATAGTCACAACAAACCCGAACCAACAATAAATTATTGATATTAAATCAATTGGTTATAACAAAGTGTTTTAATGAATATAAAACTATGGTCAGCCCATGTGCTTATGCAGGGCTTATCACCTTCTTATTAAGTCGCAATGTCTCGTGGAAGTGCGAAGATGCTGCAATATTACAGGCGAGAAGGGGGAACCAAATTTTGCCCACCTATTTAACACACCCCTACATTATGAACAAGGAATTTAGGATTTTTATCAATCATTAAAATGTTTCGCGATTAACTATTAAGTCGAAAAACAATTTAGTGATTGATTGTTTGCTTATAAAAAAAAGAACGTATGTCACTGTTATCAATAAATAAAACACGTCAGTAATGGCGATGATATTTTGTGATTAACTATTTAAGCTGAATATAATAAACAGGTTTACAATCCCCCTGTAAAGCAGAAGAGAATAACAAATTTTTTGCGGTGAATATTGACCAGCATGATAGTTTTGCGATTGATTATTTATGGCGATAAATATGTTTTTAAATCAAACAGGGGCGCATTTATCACCGTATATATTTTCCGTGGAAACTATTATTAAATTAAAAAATAATGATGGGGATTATCATTCGCTAACCAATAACTGTGCACACTGATAAGGAAGTGCCTCGCATGAAGGCACTTCCAACAACCAACGAGCCCACTCTGGATTCAGAGTGGTTTGTTAATCGCGTCATAAAGATGGTTCAACGTTGTTAAGCGCTTTCTGTATATTTCTCTCAGGCAGGGTTTGTCACCGCCACAACGGCGTCGTTCTGCCAGCCACTGTGCCTGTGATTCTTTTAGTTCCCCGGCGGCGCCCATTGCGTAAAGCCCGTGGAGAAATTTGTATTTAACGCTCATCTCCACATCCATGTCATTGAGGGTACGCGATGCACAAATCGCTTTTTCATCTGCACTGCGGGCCAGCCGACAGTCAAAACTGGCTGCCGTGACAGAGAAAGCAGGCAACGTAATGATGAGAAATGCCGTAAGTATATTTTTCACTGGTTGGCTCCTTCAGATCGGATAACTGGCCCAGGAGCCATGGTCAGGACTCTGTTTCTCGTCAGCCTGAATCCTGTTGCTTCCCCGGTTTTTACTGACAGTTGACATTCGTAGTGAAACGGCGTCCAGCTAATCCCCCTACGGTACTGGCCATTGCCTGTCAGTAGTGCAGGTGAGATCAGTCGCTGCATATTATGTTTTCCCTGATCGAAAATAACCTTATCTACGTCGGGGTACTGCTTCTGCAGCTCTTTTATTGCGAGCGGTCGGCAAATAAATTCGGCTACGCGCTGAGCTTCAGTCCAGTTGTTATTGACAAAATTACGGTCATTCTTCCCTTTTACCTCACGATTGATAACGCTATTCAGATGTTTTACCTGGACAGAGTTCAATGTGACGTTCGTTGCAAATGCAAATCCGGTATACATACAGGATATCGCAGTAATAACAACCAAATACTTACTAATCCGAAATACTCCATTACGCATAAGTACCTACTTTTACTGTGCAATTACAATGTCTATGTGAATATAAGTGGTGAAAATAAATAATTTGCTGCGCTGCATCAATGTTTATGCTTAATCAGAGTATTCCTGAAGGTGCTTCTGGATGCAAAAATGCAAAATTCTGATTACCTGAAATAAAAATATTAATAAGTAAATCTTCTTTCTACGGTATTTAACCTAATAGAAACTGGTTTGACTTTAAGCTGGAGCGTACAAAGAGGAAATGCCAGTGCATGGTGAATATTCACGGTTTACTATAGTGATGGATTTTATATACAAACGAATTACTTCGATATTACATCGCAAAAACACTCAGGGCTGCCGCCTGAGGATCATGAAGAATATTGTTATATAATAAGTCAGCATTTCGCACTTTGTACAATCTGGGTTAGGGTATAAAAAATAATGTAGTTACGTAATGAAAATATAATTCAGAACATGTATAAAGTCGTTTTTTAATTGCTTGATATGTCTAAAATTATTCTTGTTTTTTGGCAGATTTCTTATTGTTTTTTATATTCAATTTATTGATCTATATTGTTTTTTTGGAATTGATATTGCCCTAGTATCCGGTTAAGGAAATATTGTTGTTAATTTGACTTTAACTGAATTACGTGAGGGAACTATGAGTGACAGCTTCCAGCGGGAGATCCCGAAGGCCCGTATTAATCTAAAATTAGAACTGCATACAGGTGGCGCAAGCAAAAAAATGGAATTACCCCTTAAGTTACTTATTGCGGGTGATTTTAGTAATGGTCAGGAATCCGCGCCATTATCAGAGCGTAAAAAAGTTAATCTTAACAAAAATAACTTTGATGCAGTCCTTTTTGATTATTCGCCAAAAGTAAATCTTATCGTTAAAAATACGCTTGCTGATGACGATAGCGAAGAAAGCATCAAACTGACATTCCGCAGTATAAAGGATTTTTCCCCGGAACAAGTCTCCCGGCAAATACCACAGCTGAAGGCCATGCTTTCCATGCGTAATTTACTTCGTGATTTAAAAGCAAATCTTCTGGATAACCAGGCTTTCCGCAAAGAACTGGAAAATATTCTGCTGGACCCGGCATTAAGCGCAGAACTCAGAGCCGAACTCTCAGCCCTGGCCCCAAAACAGCCATAACGATCATGACGATTTAACGGATTAATAAGGAATATGTTGATGTCTGTAAATAATGAGAATGCCACTGCTGGCGAGAGTGTGGTCCTTGAACGTCCTGTGGCAAGTGGAGTTTATGCGTCCCTGTTTGAAAAAATTAATCTGAGTCCAGTCTCAGAGTTGAGTGCACTGGATATTTGGCAGGATGCACAGGCGATGTCGGATGCAACCGCGGATGAACGTTTAACGGCCGGGATGCAAGTGTTCCTGGAATGTCTGACTAAATCCGGCTCTAAAGTTGAAAAGCTCGACAAAAATTTGATTGACCACCATATCGCTGAACTGGATTACCAGATAAGTCGTCAACTTGATGCAGTTATGCATCACGAGGCCTTTCAGGCGGTAGAAAGCCTGTGGCGGGGCGTGAAATCGTTGGTTGATAAAACCGATTTCCGCCAGAACGTGAAAGTTGAACTGCTGGATATCTCTAAAGAAGACCTGCGTCAGGATTTTGAAGATAGCCCGGAAATTATCCAGAGTGGTTTGTACAAACACACATACATCGATGAGTATGACACGCCGGGCGGCGAGCCGATTGCCGCGCTGATTTCCTCTTACGAGTTTGATGCTTCTGCGCAGGACGTGGCGCTGATGCGTAATTTGTCAAAAGTGTCTGCTGCGGCACATATGCCTTTTATCGGTTCTGCGGGGCCGAAATTTTTCCTGAAAGAGTCAATGGAAGAGGTCGCGGCCATCAAAGATATTGGTAACTACTTTGATCGCGCCGAGTACATTAAATGGAAAAGTTTCAGGGATACGGATGACTCCCGATACATGGGGCTGGTCATGCCTCGCGTGCTGGGCCGTTTGCCGTATGGCCCGGACACAGTACCGGTACGTAGTTTTAACTATGTTGAAGAAGTAAAAGGCCCGGATCACGATAAATACCTGTGGACCAATGCCTCCTTCGCTTTTGCGGCCAACATGGTGAAAAGCTTCATCAACAACGGCTGGTGCGTGCAAATCCGTGGCCCACAGGCCGGTGGTGCAGTGCAGGACTTGCCCATTCATCTGTATGATCTCGGTACGGGTAATCAGGTCAAAATTCCGTCAGAGGTGATGATCCCGGAAACCCGCGAATTTGAGTTCGCAAATCTTGGATTTATTCCCCTGTCGTACTACAAAAACCGCGATTATGCCTGTTTCTTCTCGGCGAACTCCACGCAAAAACCTGCGCTCTACGACACTGCTGATGCCACTGCAAATAGCCGCATCAATGCGCGTTTGCCGTACATCTTCCTGCTGTCGCGAATCGCTCATTACCTGAAGCTGATTCAACGGGAAAACATTGGTACAACCAAGGATCGTCGTCTGCTGGAACTGGAGCTTAATACCTGGGTTCGTGGTCTTGTGACAGAAATGACCGATCCGGGCGATGACTTGCAGGCTTCTCACCCGCTGCGTGACGCGAAAGTGCTGGTGGAAGATATCGGGGATAACCCAGGCTTCTTCCGCGTGAAACTCTTTGCTATCCCCCACTTCCAGGTGGAAGGGATGGACATCAACCTATCACTGGTTTCCCAGATGCCAAAAGCCAAGTCGTAAGGCGAGGGGAAATCAAGGATGAAAATTTTTCGCCCACTTTGGGAGGACGGGGCTGCGCTGGCCCCGCAACAGTTCCAGCAGCAGGCCCGCTGGAATGCGCACATTGCCGATACCGTTGCAAGGATGGGGATTTCCCATCCCTGGGGCGTGGTGAATGCTGAATTTGACACCGCCGCCCTGGCGCTGTCACGGCTAAATGCTACCCGTCTGGTAGTACGTTTCCAGGATGGCACGATTGTTGATACCGACCTGGCGGATAATCTTCCTCCGGTTTGTGATTTATCCGTCGCAATGTCGGCGACCACCTTGCCTTATACCACCATCTTACTGACACACCGGCAGAACCTAAACTCCAGGCCCAACAGCGTCTGCGCGCTGATGGTGCACTGCTGGATGACTGGCATCGTCGCGGTGAGCCTGTGCGTTATCGCCTCGGACTGTATCAGGGACTGCGTCTTGTACCTGTTATTGAAGCCGTCATGGATGACCTGGCACCACCGTCGTTCTCTTCACCTGTTATCCAAAAAATCGTCCCGGGGCAGAAGATTATCCGCCTCGACAGTATGTCGCTATTTGATTCCGGCAAATCGGTGCTGAAGGCCGGGTCCACCAAAATGTTGGTTAATTCACTGGTGGGAGCCAGAGCAAAACCGGGCTGGTTGATTGTGGTCGCTGGCCACACGGATAACACCGGGAACGCACAACTAAACCAGACGCTTTCTCAGCAACGTGTCGAAGCGGTGCGCGGCTGGATGCATGAAACCGGTGACGTACCGGAAAGCTGTTTTGCGGTACAGGGCTATGGCGAAAGCCGTCCGATCGCAACCAATGACACCCCGGAGGGCCGTGCGGTCAACCGCCGTGTCGAAATCAGTCTGGTACCGCAGGCTAATGCCTGTCAGATACCTGGACACACCCTGGCGTCATCGCAGGATGATGGCGCATCACAACATAATGGAGAGTAATTCCATGGCAATACCTGTTTATCTTTGGCTGAAGGACGATGGCGGCGCGGACATCAAAGGGTCTGTTGACGTTCAGGATCGTGAAGGCAGCATCGAAGTCGTGGCTCAGGAACACAACCTGTACATCCCGACTGATAACAACACAGGCAAACTGACCGGCACCCGTATCCATACCCCGTTCCTGTTCACCAAGGAAATCGACTCCTCCAGCCCGTACTTGTACAAGGCAGTGACCACCGGTCAGACCCTCAAGTCTGCCGAATTCAAGTGGTACAAAATCAACGACGCAGGCCAGGAAGTGGAGTACTTCAACACCAAACTTGAGAACGTGAAAGTGGTGAAGGTGAATCCTGAAATGTATGACATCAAGGATCCTTCTAAAGAGAAGCACAACCACCTTGAGCGCATTGAACTGCGTTACGAAAAAATCACCTGGACCTACAAAGACGGCAACATCATTCATTCCGATTCCTGGAACGAACGCGCCACCGCCTAAGCCACGAGCGGACAGAGTTTCTCTGTCCGTTTTTTGTTTTTGCTGAACGTCTGAAGCCAACGGGCTTTCAGCAAAAACTCCACAATCTGTCAGCACGACCGTATGCGCTTTGGTCTTCCTCACGGAAAACAGCGAGGGGCGGTAGTGTGTTCAGAAACCGACAAAGAGAGATATTCATGGAAAATCCAGCCATTTTGCTGCGACGTCTGAACCCTTATTGCGCCCGTGCGATGGAAGGCGCGGCTTCACTCTGTCAGATTCGCGCGCATGCGGAAATTTTGCCAGAGCACTGGCTGCTGAAACTTCTTGAGCAGGGCGAGGGGGATCTCACGGTGCTGGCACGCCGCTACGAGTGGGACATGGACACTCTCTGGCAAGATTTACTTGCCTGGCTCGACAAACAACCGCGCTCGGTGCGCCATCGCCCGCAGCTTTCAGAAAATATCCAGGTATTGATGCAACAAGCCTGGCTGATTGCCTCACTGGCGGGAGAAGAACAGATTCGAAGTCACCACCTGCTGATGGCGCTGGTGGCTAAACAGAAGCTGGTGCGCTGCGATGGTCTGTGGCCATTGCTGACTCTGGGCCAGAGCCAGTTGGAGTGCCTGCGCCCGCTACTGGATGCTCAGTCAGACGAGCGTGCGCAGGTACAGCAGGAAGCCGAACTCACGGGGAGCCATGGTGGGGACGTGGAGTTTATCGGGCGTCCAGTAGGGAGTGAGATGAAAGATGGGGAACTGAGTCCGGCGCTGCAGAATGCGCTGGACAAATTCACCCATGACGTCACCGCCCAGGCGCGTGAAGGCAAAATTGATCCGGTATTTGGCCGCGATAGTGAAATCCGCCAGATGGTGGACATTCTTTCTCGTCGCCGAAAAAACAACCCAATCCTGGTCGGTGAGCCAGGTGTCGGGAAAACCGCACTGGTAGAAGGTCTGGCGCTCAGAATCTCTGACGGTAATGTCCCTGAATCCCTCAAACCGGTGGTGCTACGCACTCTTGACCTCGGGCTGCTGCAGGCGGGGGCGGGAGTGAAGGGGGAATTTGAGCAGCGCCTGAAAAACGTGATTAATGCTGTACAGCAGTCTCCGGTACCTGTCTTGCTGTTTATCGATGAGGCCCATACCATCATCGGCGCAGGTAACCAGGCGGGTGGTGCTGATGCTGCCAATCTGCTGAAACCAGCCCTGGCGCGCGGTGAGTTACGTACCATCGCCGCGACGACCTGGTCTGAGTATAAACAATACTTTGAGCGCGATGCCGCACTCGAACGCCGCTTCCAGATGGTGAAAGTTGACGAACCGGACGACGACACGGCTTGTCTGATGTTGCGTGGCCTGAAATCCCGGTATGCCGAACATCATAATGTGCACATCACTGATGATGCGGTGTGCGCTGCCGTTACGTTATCCCGACGTTATCTGACAGGCCGTCAACTCCCGGACAAAGCCGTTGACCTGCTCGACACTGCAAGCGCTCGCGTGCGTATGAGTCTCGACACCGTACCCGAACAGTTGACCCGTATCCGTTCCCGGATTACTTCTCTTGAAATGGAGAGACAAGCGCTACAGGAAGACATTACCGTCGGTAATCAAAACCACGGTGAACGCTTGACGGCAATTGAACAGGAAGAGAAAAACGTCATCGTTGAACTCCACGAACTTGAAACCCAGTACGGCCAGGAACTGAAACTTACTGAACAACTACGGGAAAGCCGCCAGGACATTTCCCGTCAGAGCGAAACGCATGCCCTGCAACAGGAGCTGGGCGGTTTACAGCAGGGCAATCCGTTGTTGTCGGTGGATGTGGATGTGCGCACTGTTGCAACAGTGATTGCCGACTGGACCGGCGTGCCGCTTTCTTCGCTGATGAAAGACGAACAGACCGAACTGCTTACCCTGGAAAATGAAATCGGCAAACGTGTAGTCGGTCAGAATATTGCGCTTGAAGCCATCGCCCGGCGCCTGCGCGCTGCTAAAACCGGCCTCACCTCTGAGAACGGTCCACAGGGTGTATTCCTGCTGGTTGGCCCAAGTGGTGTAGGAAAAACTGAAACCGCGCTGGCACTGGCGGATGCGCTGTACGGTGGCGAAAAATCGCTGATTACCATTAACCTGTCGGAATACCAGGAACCACACACAGTTTCCCAGCTGAAAGGTTCTCCACCTGGTTACGTCGGCTACGGCCAGGGCGGCATTCTTACTGAAGCCGTACGTAAGCGTCCGTACAGTGTGGTGCTGCTCGATGAAGTCGAAAAAGCGCACCGTGACGTGATGAATCTGTTCTATCAGGTATTCGATCGTGGTTTTATGCGCGACGGCGAAGGGCGAGAAATCGACTTCCGTAATACCGTTATTTTGATGACCTCCAACCTTGGTAGCGACCACCTGATGCAGTTGCTGAACGAACAACCGGAAGCCACCGAGGCAGACCTGCACGAACTGCTGCGCCCGACACTGCGCGACCACTTCCAGCCCGCGTTGCTCGCCCGTTTCCAGACCGTGATTTACCGTCCGCTGGCAGAAGCAGCCATGCACACGATTGTGGAGATGAAACTCTCCCATGTCAGCCAGCGCTTACAGCGCCACTACGGCCTGACCACGCTGATTGACGAAAGCCTGTACGACGCGCTGACCGCTGCCTGCCTGCTGCCGGACACCGGGGCGCGCAATGTCGACAGCCTACTCAACCAACAAATTCTGCCGGTGCTGAGTCAGCAATTGCTGACTCATATGGCGGCGAAACAAAAGCCAGCGTCGTTGACGCTGGGGTGGAATGATGAAGAAGGGGTTGTGCTGGAGTTTAAATATGACTGAAGGAACCTTATGAGTCTGACAGATACCATCTTCAGCACGGCGAAAGTGGCAGTGACAGACCCGGTCGCCAGCACGAACCGTGATGCAGCGGAGGTCAATTGATGAGCACGTTAAATGCCCTGGTTAGCGCCTGTCAGACAGAGCCGACGACACTCCTTGACGCGACCCGTGAGCGAGTGGCGCAGTGGAACAATTGGCTGCAGCCGTTACCCGGAGAGTCATCAGTGGGAGATGACCCAGGTTATGACGATGGCTTCCAGCAAATGCGCGAGGAGGTCAACAAACTTTCCGGGGCGGATACTGAGCTTATCTGCCAGTTGGCGGAGAAAGTGCTCACCACCACCGCTAAAGACATTCGTGTGGCGACGTATTACTGCTGGGCCAGGTTGCATCGTGAAGGCGAGCAGGGGCTGGCAGAGGGGCTCGAACTGCTGGCGGGTCTGATAGACCGCTTCGGTGTGCAACTGCATCCACAGCGCAACCGCAGCCGTAAGGCAGCACTGGAGTGGCTGGCAGGTTCACGCATGACGGACTCTCTTTCGCTGTATCCTGAAGTGGTCAGGGAAGATGCGCTGCGTACCATCGGTGCGCTGCTGCTGATAGCGCAGCTCACCGAAAATGAGCCGGATGAAACCCGCCCAGAACTTAACGCACTGTATGGTGCGCTGGAAAACCGACTGCAGAAAGCGGGCGGTGTGGATGCAGTTGTACCGCAGAACGCCAGTACTACTGAGACACTTTCCACGGCGAGCCACAGCGATGCCCCTGCTATCGGGAGAATCACTTCCGGTCAGGATTTGCTGGCGCAGGCGCGCACTCTCAGCGAATACCTGCGCGAACAGCCCGACGGTTGGTTGTCGGCGCACCATCTGATGAAAAGTCTGCGTCACGATACCCTGCAGGCTATTCCGGCTCCAGATGCACAGGGGCGAACTCGCATCGAACCCCCAAGAGCAGACCAGCGAGCGCTGCTCAAACGCCTGTACCTGCAGCAAAACTGGGCTGAAATTCTGGAAACGGCAGACAGTACCTTTTCCCGCGGTGCCAACCACCTGTGGCTGGATCTGCAATGGTATATCCATCAGGCGCTGACGAAGTCCGGTAAGGAGATAGTGGCTGACATTATTGCCGCTGATCTGAAGGGGCTACTGACCCGGCTATCCGGGCTGGAGACGCTGGCATTCAGTGACGGTACGCCGTTTGCTGATGAAGTGACGCTTAACTGGATCCAGCAGAGCGTACTGGATACTAGTGCTGGGTGGGGCAATGAAACGCCTTCCGCCCGTATGGCCGAAGTGAACGACGACATTCTGGCACTGGAGCCGGAGGCCGTGGCGCTGGCGGACAGCGAAAGCCCGGATGTGGCACTGAGCTGGTTACAGCATCGACCGGGCATCGCCACTGTGCGGCAGCAGTGGCTGCTGCGCCTGCTAATGGGGCGTATTGCAGAACAGTACGGAAAAAATGAGCTCGCGGTGCATCTGTTTGCTGAACTGGGTGAGCGAGCCAGAGAAGTGGCCCTTAGCGACTGGGAACCTGAGCTGCTGTTTGAGGTACAGGCCCGTCATCTGAAACTCCTCAGACTGAAAGCCAGCCGCAGTGAGGCTGACAAGATTCGCCTCGGGCCTGCTATGGAAAAATTGCTAGGCGGGCTGATTCAGCTCGATCCGGCGCGGGCCACGGTGTTATGTGGTTAGAGAAAGTTATTGGCTGGATAAAAGGAGGATGAATAAGCGTGGCTCATAATTTATAGCAAGGTACTTTCTCACATTTTTTCATCTGGTCAGTCATTCAGAAAAATAACTACTGAATTTGAGATTTTAAATGAGGAGATAAAACCTATGTCTCTGACTACTCGCGAAGTGGTGAGATAACTTCCACTTTTGGGGAAGAGAACATTGTTTCCTATATTTTGAGTAACTATTTTATGGAAGATTTAACCCTGCGTTATTACGACGCAGAAATGCGCTACCTGCGTGAAGCCGCGAAAGAGTTTGCACAAAGTTATCCGGACCGGGCAGCGATGTTAGACCTGGATAAGGCCGGCACTCCGGATCCGGTGAATAACACCTGGCGGATCGTGTTGAGTCGTGACGACCTTGACCCGGATTCAGCCAGAATCATTGAAGCAGGGAGTGAACGGTTGACTCTGAAGGCGTTGAAAGATGAATGACACTCCGCGTCCGTCGCTATATGAAACCCTGTTTGGGAATTTTACCGGAGGTCTGGATCTGAATCAGGTTAGCGAGCAGAACCAGATAATCCTTTCAGTACTGGACAATATGCAGCGCATTCTTAACAGTCGTGCCGGCACGCTGGCACATCTGCCGGACTATGGTCTACCGGATATGACCAAAATTCTCCAGGGAATGCCGGGGACGGCGCATGAAATGATGGGGACGTTATCTACCGTACTGCTCAAATATGAGCCGCGTCTGAAAAAAATAACCGTTGTTCTGCTGGAACAGGCAGTCCCTGGCGAGCTGTGCTATGCCATTGACGCTGAACTCAAAGATGTTGGTCTGGTGCGTTATGGCACTGAATTTATGCCTGAAGGGCGAGTCCTGTTGAGACACATGAAACAGCAGTATCTCGACACGGCAGCTCGTATTTAAGGCCTGGTTTTAGCGTTTCTCCCTAACCCCGTCAGTCTCTGCTACGCCCTGAATATGCAGAACACGAAGCTGCATAAACAATCATCTTCTATAACCGCAAGTACGTCAGATGGATAACTGGTCATGAATGACATTACCCCACGTAGAATCAAAACCGGCGGTGACCCGCGAAGGCTACCGGATTATGCCGCTTTGTGTGATGAACTCAATAAGCTAACGCATCCGGCACGTCCTGATGTGAACTGGCGTTATGCCGAAAAACTGTGTCTCTCACTGTTTGAGCAAAATGGTGTTGAGCTGCAGACTGCGGCCTGGTATACGCTGGCCCGTACGCAGCTGGCCGGATTGTTTGGTCTGAATGAAGGGCTGGCAATACTGGAGGCTCTGATAAGCCATCAGTGGGGCGTGCTTTGGCCACAGCCTGTCCATGTTCGGATTGAGATCCTCAGTAATCTGAGCCAGCGTTTGCAACAACGGATGCGCTCACTCCCGCTGAAATACAGCGACCTTAGCCAACTGTATCGGGCAGAGCAACTGCTTACCCGTTTGGGGGCAGTTTTACAGCGCCTGGAACTCAGACATCTCAGTCAGCTGGATACATTGCGTACCCTGATACATAACAACGCTGTCAGGCTGGAGAACAGCGATGACACAATCTGTACAGGGGCGACAATTCAGTCGGGTATCGTTTCGCATGCTCCGGTCATGAATGACGTGGGTATAACAACAGGTTCCCATACTGGTCGTTCGTTTGAAGATATCCGGGCGCCAGACAGTGCAGTGCAATGGGTGTACGTTACACAGCCGAACGTGGAGGTTCTGCCGGCAATACCTGAGCCAGTAAAAAAATGGAAATCTTTTGTCGGTGGGATGTGTACCATGCTGGTGATAGGTGCAGCAACACTATGGACGTGGCAGTTTTTTCATCGGCCGGACCCGTTACAAACCCAGTTTACTGCCTCTCTGGCACCGTTACCCGCCGTACTCACGCCTGAACAATTGGATTTATTGCGTCAGCAATCGCCGTTGCCACAAGCTTTAATTACGCAAACACAACAGCAGCTTACGCTTCTGGACAAGCTACCGCCGGACTGGCTCATAACCCGGGAAAGGCAGCTTGTCGAACAGGCCCAGGTGATATGGCCGGAGCGCGCAAAGCCCCTGATACAGCAGTGGCAGCAACAATTTAATGTCGCTGCGTTGCCGACAGGAAATTTGAATGGCTGGCATCAGGGAATGGTTACGCTACAGAAACTGAGTGAACGACTAAACGGACTGGATGAGCATAAGGGGAAATACATGACGGTCAGCGAGCTGAAGTCAGTGGTGTTTTCAACGATACAGTCTTTTAATCAATCCATACCGGCTGAAGAGCAACTGCGGATACTGGAACAGTCGTCGGCGGGACAACCACTTCCTCCTGCCGCAGGGGCTGAGGCAGAGATGCATCTGAAACAGCTCATCGCCAGATATGCCGACATTAGACAGAATGCTTTGAAATTAAAAGGCGTTAACGATTACGAATGACCTGTAGCAACGATCTGAAATTTACCGTAGCCAGAAAAAGAAAAAGCCCCGCTTTGCAGCGAGGCCTTATAAATTTGGTGCCCGGACTCGGAATCGAACCAAGGACACGGGGATTTTCAATCCCCTGCTCTACCGACTGAGCTATCCGGGCAACGGGGCGCATTAAACCTGATTCGCCTCGTCTCGTCAATCAAATTTCTTCAATTTACGGCAGACTGCACAATCTATCATCAGTTTGCCGTTATCGCTCGTAATGTCATGCAAACCAGGTGGTCCAGGCAGCGGAAAGCGGCATTGCCAGAAGGAGGGCAGGAAGCATATTGACCACCGGGAACATTTTTATGCCGCAGATGCGTAAGCCGGTTGCCAGCAGCAATAAACCACCTACGGCGCTGAAGTCCGCCATCATCGACGGTGTGGTCAGCGGTAATATCAGCGCAGCAGCCCACGCCAGCGTTAACTGGATGATGAGCAATGGAATACTAATCACCGATACCGCAATGCCAAGTGAACAGGCGAAGATCATCGCTGTAAAGAAATCAAGAAATGACTTGGCGATTAAAATACTCGGATCGCCTGTCATCCCTTCATTCATCGCGCCGAAGATCCCGGTGCCGCTGGCACAAAACAGGACAATAATCGCGACAAAATTCTGAATAAAAGATTCATGCGCAGATTTCTTGCTCGAGTGACGAAACAGATTCTGCGCTTTAGCGACCGCAGTATTGACGCCTTTTTCCAGCAGACAAATTTCGCCGATTAATGCCCCGAGTAGCGTAGCTAAAACCATCGCCGGAAGGTTGGCACATTTCACCACCAGTAAAATACCAATTCCCAGCGATGCCAGACCAAAAATCGATGTCATAGAGACTCGGATGTGTTCCGGTAAGCGTTGGCTAAGCAGTGCGCCGAGGGCGCCACCCAGTAATACTGCACTTGCGTTGATAAAAGGGCCGATGACCACAAGAGTTCCTGTTAATTGTGTTGTTTGATGTTTTTATTATGAACTTTTTGCCCCGTCGATTGCTTGTCTGGTCGCAAAGTCCTGGCTTGCACGCGTTAGCGAAAAGTGCCATGATTGCGCGAATTTTCTCCTTCCTGTACGGAGCTTGCCTGATGCACGCCGCCTCCTTACATTCTTTCGCTTATCGCCGTTTCGCGCGAAATGTATCCTGTTCTGTGACGCTGCTTTTTATGCGGTGACGTTAACGTATGCTCACTGCAGGGCAACAGTAAAATCAGAGCGTTTCTGCTTTTACTGATGTCTGGCGGTCGGAGCTGATGACCAGTTTGACCCACATCTCATGGGGCAGGGGGTTCCACCTTGCCCGGTATTTTTACTTCCCCGAAACGGGTTTTGCGCTTATGAAATCAATGAGTATTGCCGCCAGTGGTGAACTGGTTTCCCGACTTTCTACCCATCGCCGCGTGGTGGCGCTGGAAGATACTGATTTTACGGACGTCGCGGCAGTCGTCATTACCGCTGCGGATAGTCGTAGCGGCATCCTTGCGTTACTTAAGCGCACCGGTTTTCATCTGCCGGTGTTTTTGTATTCTGAAGATGCGGTTGAATTACCCGCGGGCGTTACGGCTATCATCAACGGCAATGAGCAGCAGTGGCTGGAGCTGGAATCCGCAGCCTGTCAGTATGAAGAGAATTTGCTGCCACCGTTTTATGACACGCTGACGCAGTACGTTGAGATGGGCAACAGCACCTTTGCTTGCCCTGGGCATCAACATGGTGCGTTCTTTAAGAAGCATCCAGCCGGACGCCATTTTTACGATTTCTTCGGTGAGAACGTCTTTCGCGCCGATATGTGTAATGCCGATGTGAAACTGGGCGATCTGCTTATTCATGAAGGATCGGCGAAAGATGCGCAGAAATTCGCAGCCAAAGTCTTTCATGCCGATAAAACCTATTTTGTGCTGAACGGCACATCGGCAGCGAATAAAGTGGTGACGAATGCGCTGTTAACGCGTGGCGATCTGGTGCTCTTCGACCGTAACAACCATAAGTCGAATCATCACGGCGCGCTGATTCAGGCGGGGGCGACGCCGGTCTATCTGGAAGCTTCACGTAACCCGTTTGGTTTCATTGGCGGTATTGATGCGCACTGTTTTAATGAAGAGTATCTGCGCCAGCAAATTCGAGACGTTGCGCCAGAAAAAGCCGACCTGCCGCGCCCGTTTCGCCTGGCGATTATTCAGCTGGGAACCTATGACGGCACTATCTACAACGCCCGCCAGGTGATCGATACCATTGGGCATCTGTGTGATTACATTCTGTTTGATTCTGCATGGGTCGGTTACGAACAGTTTATCCCGATGATGGCAGATAGCTCGCCGCTGCTGTTAGAACTTAACGAAAACGATCCGGGGATCTTTGTGACTCAGTCGGTGCACAAACAGCAGGCGGGATTCTCGCAGACGTCGCAGATCCATAAAAAAGATAACCATATCCGCCGACAGGCGCGTTTTTGCCCGCATAAACGGTTGAACAATGCTTTTATGCTGCACGCCTCTACCAGCCCGTTTTACCCGCTGTTTGCTGCGTTGGACATTAACGCCAAAATTCATGAAGGGGAGAGTGGGCGTCGGCTGTGGGCTGAGTGCGTTGAGATAGGGATTGAAGCGCGGAAAGCGATTCTTGCGCGCTGTAAGCTGTTCCGCCCGTTTATCCCGCCCGTTGTTGATGGCAAATTGTGGCAGGATTATCCGACGTCAGTGTTAGCCAACGACCGCCGTTTTTTCAGTTTTGAGCCGGGGGCGAAGTGGCACGGCTTTGAAGGATATGCCGCGGATCAGTATTTTGTTGATCCGTGCAAGCTGTTACTCACCACGCCGGGTATCGATGCCGAAACAGGCGAATATAGTGATTTTGGCGTTCCAGCGACGATTCTGGCGCACTATCTGCGTGAGAACGGCATTGTGCCAGAGAAGTGCGATCTCAACTCCATTCTGTTCTTATTAACTCCGGCGGAAAGCCACGAGAAGCTGGCACAGCTGGTGGCGATGCTGGCGCAATTTGAACAACATATTGAGGATGACTCGCCGCTGTCTGAAGTGTTGCCGAGTGTTTATAACAAATACCCGGTGCGCTATCGCGACTATACCCTGCGCCAGTTGTGTCAGGAGATGCACGATCTGTATGTCAGTTTCGACGTCAAAGACCTGCAAAAAGCGATGTTCCGCCAGCAGAGCTTCCCGCCAGTGGTGATGAATCCCCAGGACGCGCATAGCGCTTATATTCGTGGTGAAGTGGAGTTGGTGCGCATTCGTGATGCCGAAGGGCGAATTGCGGCGGAAGGCGCGCTGCCGTATCCACCTGGCGTGCTTTGCGTGGTGCCAGGAGAAATGTGGGGCGGAGCGGTCCAGCGTTATTTCCTTGCGCTGGAAGAAGGCGTGAATTTGCTGCCGGGATTTTCGCCGGAGCTACAAGGTGTCTATAGCGAAACCGATGCGGATGGAATGAAACGGTTATACGGTTATGTGTTGAAGTAAGAATAAAAAACGGGGCACCTTCTGGCCCCCCGTTTTTCTTTGCGTAATTAGTGGTTAACAGTTTGTGTACCGGCAGGGACACGAACGTGTTTGTATTTAAACATCGCCATGAATGCGAAGGCCAGAATCACGGAGTAACCTGCGAAAATCAGCCATACGGTCTGCCAGTCGGTAATGCCGTTTTGGGTGTACATCTCAACCACTTTACCGCTCACGATGCCTCCGAGGATACAGCCGAAGCCGTTGGTCATCATCAGGAACATCCCTTGCGCACTGGCGCGAATCGCCGGGCTAACTTCTTTTTCGACAAACACCGAACCAGAGATGTTGAAGAAGTCGAACGCACAGCCGTAAACAATCATCGACAGAACCAGCAGTACGGTGCCGAACGGAGTCGGGTCGCCGTAAGCAAACAGTGCAAAACGCAGGATCCATGCCACGATACTGATCATCATTACGTTCTTAATACCGTAGCGGCTTAAGAAGAACGGGATGGTCAGAATGAACAGGGTTTCAGAGATTTGCGAAATCGACATGATGATTGACGCATGCTGCACGATGAAGCTGCTGGCAAACATCGGATCTTTGTCGAAGCTGTGCAGGAAGGTATTACCGAACATGTTGGTAATCTGCAGTTCCGCGCCCAGCAGCATCGAGAAGATGAAGAAAATCGCCATACGCTTGTTTTTAAACAGCGCGAATGCATCGAGGCCGAGCAGCGTCGTCCAGCTCTGATTAGCTTGCTGTTTAGCAACCGGAATATACGGCAGCGTAAAGGTGAACAGCACCAGAACGGCGGAGAGTGCTGCGCCAATATAGAGCTGCATGTGGCTCAATTCAAAGCCAGACAGGCTCACAACCCACATCGCCATGATAAAGCCGATAGTACCCCAGATACGGATTGGCGGGAAATCAGTCACGATATCCATTCCTGCATTTTGCAGGCGATAGTAGGAGATGGTGTTGATTAACCCAAGCGTTGGCATATAAGCAAACGAGTTAATCAATATCACGAGGAACATCGCCTCCGGAGTGGTAACTTGTGCCGCCATGAAGAGGGTGATTGCGCCGATGGTGTGACAAATAGCATACACCCATTTCGCACTTAACCATTTGTCGGCCACAATCCCCAGCAAAGCAGGCATAAAGACCGCAGCGATACCCAGCGAGCTATAAACAGCGCCAATGGAAGCACCGTCGAACTTCAGGGTAACGAACATATATGAGCCGAGGGTCGTCAGCCAACTTCCCCACAGACAGAACTGCAGAAAAGAGAGGATTTTCAGCTGCAGCTTAAGATTCATGTTAATTTCCTCACATCGTGATGCGGATGAGTGTTTTAAAAAGCACATTTGACCGTGCAAGATGATGCGATTCTATCAACTTCACTGACTGTTTTTTTGTTATCCGTAGCAAATAATTGCAAATAATCTCAATTTGCAAGGCGAAATTGTGATGTGTATAACACTTTGTCTCGGAGTATTGTCAGAGACAAAGGTGAAATTATCGGCGGCGGTAAGATTTCTGCGCCATGTTCACTTTATAAAGATAGCGACGAGATTCCGCAGACGGATGGCGGGTTGTCAGCGTCTGATAAACATCGCCCGGCGTCATAGTATTTATAATAGCGGCAGCCTGAATTTTATCGTTCGAGAAGACGCGTAATACGCTGCCTGCACCACCGTTATAGGCGGTGATGACGGCATAACGCCGCGACGTTGGGTTATCAATTCCGCCGAGATAAACATTATTCAGCATCGCCAGATACGCGGTGCCGGTATCAATATTGCTGGCAGGATCAAACAAGAAACTGCGGCTTGGCGTGCCGGATTTCCCCTGTGAGCGGAACACATCTTTCCCGGCAGTATGTTGTACCACCTGCATTAATCCCAGCGCATCGGAACGGCTGACCGCATAGGGGTTAAAGGAAGATTCGGTCTGCATAATCGCCAGAATCAGCGACTCATCAACGCCATATTTCCGTGATGCCTGGCGGACCATGCCGAGATATTTGTGCGCACGTTTATCAAGGTGGTTCGGCACCATGTTAATGGTCACGCTGTAGATGATACGCAGCCCGTTGCTGCGGCTTTTGAGGCGGTTTTTCAGCAGATAATCCGCGAAGTTACTCGCACGGCCTTCCCAGCGAATCGGCTGCCCGGTGTTATCCACCACCTGACCGTAAAGGAAAGGTTCTTTCGAAATCGTAATATCATCAACGTCGGAATAGAGATCGACCGAACTCGGATCGTCGCCCATCAATAATGTTTTGATTATTGCCCGGCGCAAATGCGCGGCAGGTTCTGTCCCGGCGATGGTTTCGATAGTAATCGTGCCGTCATCAAAGTTGATGTGGCTGCGGGTCTGATATTGATCGGTGTATTTCACGTAGTCCTTAGGACCGGCGATCACCACCTCTTTGAATCCCCATATGTTCTCAATATTGTGGGCAAATTGCCCCATCAGAATATCAAAACCGTTGGTATCTTTGACCCAGGCTTCATTATAGGTATCGCCTTTTTTGGTCGTCGAACAGGAGATGAGCAACGGCGCAATCAAAGCCAGCGCGAGATATTTTTTCATCATTCCGGGTGCGTGTTGTGTTTGTTTTTATGCAAGTTGCCGGAGGCGTACTCCGGCACTGTTTTTATTTTTTATCTTCCGGCGTATAGCCCTCGATATGCACCTCTTTACCTTCGAACAGGAAGTTAACCATCTCCTGTTCCAGCAGCTTGCGGTGCTCGGCATTCATCATGTTGAGTTTCTTTTCATTAATCAGCATGGTTTGTTTGTGCTGCCACTGCGCCCAGGCTTCTTTGGAGATCTCGTTATAGATGCGTTTTCCCAGCTCGCCGGGGTACAGCTGAAAATCCTGACCTTCTGCTTCACGTTGCAGGAAAGTACAAAAAATCGTTCTGCTCATAAATCATCCTCTTTATCGACTCACGCGCTAAACCGGCGCGCCAGTGCGTAACTGCTGTAACAAACGCTCCACGGGAGCCGCCAGGCCAACTGACGGCGGTTGCGCTAAGTTATACCAGAGCGCATTGCCTTCATCCATGCAGTCGGTGAATGACGACACGGGAAGCCACATAGGCACAATATCTAAATGGAAATGGCTGAAGGTATGGCGAAACGCGGTCAGTTGCGTCAGGTTATCGGCAGCAATCTGCCGTTGCGCCAGCCATTGCCGCAAACTTTCTTCGTCGGCAAACTGCGGGAAACAGTATAAACCGCCCCACAATCCGCTCGGCGGGCGCTGCGCCAGCAATACTTCATCTTCGTGCTGTAACAGCAGAAAGTAGCCGGTGCGCTCCGGCAGCGTCTGTTTCGGTTTTTTGCCCGGATAAAGCGACCAGCTATTATTGGCGGCGGCAATACATTCGTTTTGTAGCGGACAGAGCGAGCATTTCGGCTTCGAACGCGTACAAATCATCGCGCCCAAATCCATCATCGCCTGATTAAACCGTTCCACGCCGACCGCGGGCGTCACCTGCTCGCTCAAACTCCATAGTTTATTCTCGACCTCTTTTTTCCCAGGCCAGCCGATTACAGCATAGCAGCGCGCCAGCACGCGTTTGACGTTACCGTCGAGAATCGGAAAGTGCTTACCCAGAGAAAGTGAGAGAATCGCGCCCGCAGTGGAACGCCCGACGCCCGGTAACGCCGCGACTTCTTCAAAGGTTTCCGGGAATTTACCACCGTGTAAGGTGGCAACTTGCTGTGCCGCTTTATGCAGATTGCGCGCGCGGGCGTAATAGCCAAGCCCGGTCCACAAGTGGAGAACTTCGTCCAGTGGCGCATTGGCGAGATCGGTCACCGTCGGGAAGTGCGCCATAAAGCGTTCAAAATAGGGGATAACGGTCGCAACCTGAGTTTGTTGCAACATCACTTCTGAGAGCCATACTTTGTAGGGCGTCTTGTCAATTTGCCAGGGCAGCGTTTTCCGCCCGTATTTATCGTACCAGTCCAGAACCTGGGCTGAAAATTGCGACGCTTGCATGGTCACCGAATTCACTGTTGTTGGGGGCAAGATTGCAGCACAGCCGCGGCGGGGTGTAAACCGGAACTTTCCGCAGCTACGGCCTTATCATGCTTGCATCCGGCAACTAACTTTGGATAATGCCCGTTTTCAGAACACTTTCACAAGCGACTAAATCTTTATGAAAAACGACGTCATCTCACCGGAATTTGATGAAAACGGCCGCCCACTGCGCCGTATCCGTAGTTTTGTGCGCCGCCAGGGGCGACTGACCAAAGGCCAGGAACATGCGCTGGAAAACTACTGGCCGGTGATGGGCGTTGAGTTCAGCGAAGATATGCTGGATTTCCCTGCGCTTTTTGGCCGTGAAGCGCCAGTGACGCTTGAGATTGGTTTTGGCATGGGCGCGTCGCTGGTGGCAATGGCCAAAGATCGCCCTGAGCAGGACTTCCTCGGCATTGAAGTGCATTCTCCGGGCGTTGGTGCGTGCCTGGCTTCTGCGCATGAAGAGGGCTTAAGCAACCTGCGCGTGATGTGTCATGACGCGGTTGAAGTGCTGCATAAAATGATTCCTGACAATTCATTGCGCATGGTTCAGCTCTTTTTCCCTGACCCGTGGCACAAAGCGCGCCATAATAAACGCCG
The DNA here is from genome assembly GCF_963883545.1 of Escherichia sp. E4702. Taxonomy (NCBI): domain Bacteria; kingdom Pseudomonadati; phylum Pseudomonadota; class Gammaproteobacteria; order Enterobacterales; family Enterobacteriaceae; genus Escherichia; species Escherichia sp. E4702. The sequence goes on from NZ_CAWORF010000003.1 coordinate 171,011, forward strand.
TATCGTTCAGGTGCCGTTTGCCGAACTGGTAAAAAGCAAACTGCAGCTGGGGGGCGTATTCCATATGGCGACCGACTGGGAACCTTATGCGGAACATATGCTCGAAGTGATGTCTTCCATTGACGGTTATAAAAACCTGTCAGAGAGCAATGATTACGTACCGCGCCCGGCATCACGTCCGGTGACGAAATTTGAACAACGTGGTCATCGTCTTGGTCACGGAGTATGGGACTTAATGTTCGAGAGGGTGAAATAATGGCAAAGAACCGTAGCCGTCGTCTGCGTAAAAAAATGCACATCGACGAATTCCAGGAATTAGGATTTTCGGTGGCATGGCGATTCCCGGAAGGTACATCGGAAGAGCAGATTGATAAAACCGTTGATGACTTTATTAACGAGGTTATCGAACCGAACAAACTGGCCTTTGACGGCAGCGGGTATCTGGCCTGGGAAGGTCTGATCTGCATGCAGGAAATCGGCAAATGCACCGAAGAACATCAGGCGATTGTGCGTAAGTGGCTGGAAGAGCGCAAACTGGATGAGGTACGCACCAGCGAACTTTTCGATGTTTGGTGGGACTAAGAAAGCATACGGGCGATGACAAATGCAAAACTGCCTGATGCGCTACGCTTATCAGGCCTACAAAGATGCACGATCGAGTAGGCCGGATAAAGCATTTACGCCGCATCCGGCATGGACAACGTGTACTTTGTTATCAATCTGGGGCCAGCAAATGCTGGCCTGATTTGTTCTTGAGGGAAGACTATGATGCGCAAAATGCTGCTGGCGGCAGCACTTTCAGTGACGGCAATGACCGCTCACGCCGACTACCAGTGCAGCGTCACGCCGCGTGACGATGTGATTGTCAGCCCGCAAACCGTGCAGGTGAAGGGCGAAAACGGCAATCTGGTGATCACGCCAGACGGCAATGTGATGTACAACGGCAAGCAATATTCACTGAACGCCGCCCAGCGCGAGCAGGCGAAGGATTATCAGGCCGAACTGCGCAGCACGCTGCCGTGGATTGATGAAGGTGCGAAAAGCCGCGTAGAGAAAGCACGTGTTGCGCTGGATAAAATTATCGTTCAGGAGATGGGCGAAAGCAGCAAAATGCGCAGCCGTCTGACCAAACTTGATGCGCAGTTGAAAGAACAGATGAATCGTATTATCGAAACGCGCAGCGATGGCCTGACATTTCACTATAAAGCCATTGATCAGGTTCGCGCCGAAGGTCAGCAGTTAGTGAATCAGGCGATGGGCGGAATTTTGCAGGACAGCATTAACGAAATGGGCGCGAAAGCGGTGCTGAAAAGCGGCGGCAACCCGTTACAGAATGTGCTGGGAAGCCTGGGGGGACTGCAATCCTCAATCCAGACCGAGTGGAAAAAGCAGGAAAAAGATTTCCAGCAATTTGGCAAAGATGTTTGTAGCCGTGTTGTGACTCTGGAAGACAGCCGTAAAGCCCTGGTCGGGAATTTGAAATAATCCTCTAGTTTAAGACGGCATAATGCTTTTTTATGCCGTTTAATTCTTCATTTTGTTACCTGCCTCTAACTTTATAGATCTCCAAAATCTATTCACAAAGTAAATTGTTTAACGTCAAATTTCCTATACAAAGCTAAGGGATAATGCGTAGCGTTCACGTAACTGGAGGAATGAAATGGAGTTTTTCAAAAAGACGGCACTTGCCGCACTGGTTATGGGTTTTAGTGGTGCAGCATTGGCATTACCCAATATCACCATTTTAGCGACTGGCGGGACAATTGCCGGTGGTGGTGACTCCGCAACCAAATCTAACTACACAGCGGGTAAAGTTGGTGTAGAAAATCTGGTCAATGCGGTGCCGCAACTGAAGGACATTGCGAACGTTAAAGGCGAGCAGGTCGTTAATATCGGCTCCCAGGATATGAACGATGATGTCTGGCTGACACTGGCGAAAAAAATTAACACCGACTGTGATAAGACTGACGGCTTCGTTATTACCCACGGTACCGACACGATGGAAGAGACTGCTTACTTCCTCGACCTGACGGTGAAATGCGACAAGCCCGTGGTGATGGTTGGCGCAATGCGCCCGTCCACGTCCATGAGTGCAGACGGTCCATTCAACCTGTATAACGCGGTAGTAACTGCGGCAGATAAAGCCTCCGCCAACCGTGGCGTGCTGGTGGTGATGAACGACACTGTGCTGGATGGGCGGGATGTCACCAAAACCAACACCACCGACGTAGCGACCTTTAAGTCTGTTAACTACGGTCCGCTGGGATACATTCACAACGGTAAGATTGACTATCAGCGTACCCCGGCACGTAAGCATACTGGCGACACGCCGTTCGATGTCTCTAAGCTGAATGAACTGCCGAAAGTTGGCATTGTTTATAACTACGCTAACGCATCCGATCTTCCGGCTAAAGCCCTGGTAGATGCGGGCTATGATGGCATCGTGAGCGCTGGTGTGGGTAACGGCAACCTGTATAAATCCGTGTTTGACACTCTGGCAACCGCCGCGAAAAACGGCACTGCGGTAGTGCGTTCTTCCCGCGTACCGACGGGCGCTACCACTCAGGATGCCGAAGTGGATGATGCGAAATACGGCTTCGTCGCCTCTGGCACGCTGAACCCGCAAAAAGCGCGCGTTCTGCTGCAACTGGCTCTGACGCAAACCAAAGATCCGCAGCAGATCCAGCAGATCTTCAATCAGTACTAATCACCTCGCCCCGGTATCGCGCCGGGGCTTATTCACTTCAGACTCACGTCCATTGCCAATTTTCATTACCCTAATGATAATCACTGGAATAAATTATTCCGCGCGAGGGTTTTCGGGTGAAAAAGCAATGGATTGTTGGCACGGCGCTGCTTATGTTGATGACTGGTAATGTCTGGGCCGATGGCGAACCGCCAACTGAAAATGTCTTAAAAGATCAATTCAAAAAGCAGTATCACGGCATTCTCAAGCTTGATGCCATCAGCTTAAAAAATCTTGATGCTAAGGGTAATCAGGCCACCTGGTCAGCGGAAGGCGATGTCTCTTCCAATGACGATCTCTATACCTGGGTCGGTCAGTTGGCAGATTACGAACTGCTCGAACAGACCTGGACGAAAGATAAACCAGTAAAATTCTCGGCGATGTTAACCAGTAAAGGAACGCCCGCGTCTGGCTGGACGGTGAACTTTTACTCTTTTCAGGCGGCAGCCAGCGATAGTGGGCGGGCGGTCGACGATATTAAAACGAATAATAAGTACCTGATTGTGAATAGCGAAGATTTCAATTATCGCTTTAGTCAGCTTGAATCAGCGTTGAATACCCAGAAGAACTCGATTCCTGCGCTGGAAAAGGATGTAAAAGAGCTTGATAAGCAAATGGTGGCGGCGAAGAAAGCAGCAGATGCATATTGGGGAAAAGATGCAAATGGCAAGCAAATGACTCGCGAAGACGCCTTCAAAAAAATTCACCAACAGCGTGATGAGTTTAATAAACAGAATGATAGCGAGGCGTTCGCGGTTAAATATGACAAAGAGGTTTATCAACCGGCGATTGCGGCATGTCATAAACAGAGTGAAGAGTGTTATGAAGTGCCGATTCAGCAGAAACGGGATTTCGATATCAACGAACAACGGCGACAGACTTTTCTGCAATCACAAAAACTTAGCCGTAAATTGCAGGATGACTGGATAACGCTCGAGAAAGGGCAATATCCGTTAACGATGAAAGTTTCAGAAATAAACAGTAAAAAAGTCGCGATTTTGATGAAAATTGACGATATCAATAAGGCCTGCGATCGCTGGAAAAAAGATACCGAAGCATTACGGCGCAATGGGGTGATTAAGTAAGTTTTGATATAGCGCACGATTTGTAGCAGGATGCGGCGTTGACCCCGCATCCGGCAATCAACGTCTGATGCGACGCTAGCGCGTCTTATCAGACCTACAACCGTCTGCCACATGTCGGCTGAGGCGCTCACGCCGCATCCGGCAATCAACGTCTGATGCGACGCTTGCGCGTCTTATCAGACCTACAACCGTTGCCACATGTAGGCTGGATAAGGCGCACACGCCGCATCCGGCAATACAAGTTTACTCAGCTAGAAAAAGCTCCAGCAGCGAATTTAAAAACAACTTCCCATGTTCCGTTATCTGCCAGTAATCCGCACATTCTGTGAGATAGCCCTGAGCGATAGCCTCGTCTAACTGAGGGCGAATAACCTCTTCTGAAAGGCCAGTATACTGGCTAAACTCCACGCGCGGCGCGGCCTCCAGCAGACGGAAGCGATTCATAAAGAACTCAAACGGCTTATCTGCGGCTTCGACATCACGCTGGCTTTCCAGATACCTTCCTTGCATAAAACCACGCGGATGCCGCGTTTTGGTGGTACGCAGAATGCGCCCATCCGGGAAGGTCACTTTGCCGTGCGCGCCGCAGCCAATACCGATGTAGTCGCCAAATCGCCAGTAATTGAGATTGTGCTGGCACTGATAACCGGGCTTGGCGTAAGCGGAAGTTTCATATTGCTGATAACCTGCCGCGGTTAACAACTGATGCCCCTGTTCGAAAATATCCCATAACGCATCATCGTCCGGCAGTACGGGAGGGCGCGAGCCAAACAGCGTATTGGGTTCGATGGTCAGTTGATACCAGGAAAGATGCGGCGGATTCAGTTCAATGGCCTGGCGCAGATCGCCTAGCGCCTCTTCCAGTGATTGATCCGGCAGCCCGTGCATCAAATCGAGGTTAAAGCTACGCAGCCCCAGTCCACTTGCCAGTTTTGCTGCACGTTTCGCTTCTTGCGGGCCATGAATGCGCCCGAGCCGTTTCAGCTTTTCTTCGCTAAAACTCTGCACACCAATAGAGATGCGGTTCACGCCAGCACGCTGATAATCGACAAAGCGATCGGCTTCAACCGTACCAGGGTTCGCTTCCATCGTAATTTCTGCATCCGCTGCCAGCGGCAAACGCGCACGTACGCCGTCCAGCAGCGTTTGCATCGCCGGGCCGGAAAGCAGGCTCGGCGTACCGCCGCCAATAAAGATTGTCTGCACTTCACGGCCCTGAGCGTAAGCCACATCGTTGTCCAGATCGCAAAGCAGATGCTGAACATAATCGTCATGCGGCACTTCCCCTTTCAACGCGTGAGAGTTGAAATCGCAGTACGGGCATTTCTGCACGCACCACGGGATGTGAATGTAGAGACTCAGCGGCGGTAATTTAACCATTACGTAAAGCGTCCAGCAGCAGTTTCAACGCCCGACCACGGTGAGAAATGGCGCTCTTTTCTTCGCGGGTCAGTTCGGCAGCGGTTTTCCCTTCGGAAGGCACGAAGAAGATTGGATCATAACCAAAGCCGCCAGTACCCGCCGGTTCACGAGTAATCACGCCCGACCAGCTGCCGTGGCACACCAGCGGAGTGGGATCTTCCGCGTGACGCAGATATACCAGCACGCAGTGGAAACGCGCCTGACGTTGGTCGTCCGGTACGTCTTTCAGTGTTTCCAGCAGTTTTTGCAGATTCTTTTGATCGGTCGCGTCTTCACCGGAATAACGCGCGGAGTAAATCCCTGGAGCGCCGCCCAGCGCATCTACCGCCAGACCAGAGTCGTCGGCAATTGCCGGTAAACCGGTCACTTTTGCCGCATGGCGCGCTTTCAGAATCGCGTTTTCGATAAAGGTCAGGCCGGTTTCTTCAGCGGAATCTACGCCGAGGTCTGTTTGGGCCACGATATCAAGACCGAAGTCGCTAAGCAGCGACGCCAGCTCACGCACTTTACCGGCATTGCCGGTTGCGAGGACAACTTTTTGCATAGGATACCTAATTAATTAACGCCGCGATTTCTGGCGGGATTTGTTGCGGATTAATGATTTTAATTTGTTTGTGGCGGCCAAGTTCGCCTTTCTCAATCACCACCTGGCTTTTGGCAACCCGGAATTGCTTACCGAGAAACTTCACCAGATGGCTGTTGGCCTGACCGTCAACCGGCGGCGCGGTAATGGCGACTTTTACCTCGTCGCCATGTAAACCGACAATTGAATCACGGCTGGCTTTCGGCTGAATATAGAGCCGTAAAACCAGACCGTCATCATTAACTGTTACGGCACTCATAACGCCATCCACAGCCCCGGCAGCAGCATGTTTCCGGTCGCCTGCAGCACTTCTGCGACACCCATATTAATGACATACAGCAGCAGAACGAGGATCATCGGCGAGAAATCAATCCCCCCCATAGCCGGCAGCAGGCGGCGAATCGGACGCAGCAGCGGATCGGCAAGCTGAATCAGCACGTATTCAATTGGGCTACGACCCTGGCTTACCCAGCTCATAATCGCCATCACCAGCAGGACCCAGAAAATCAGCAGGCCGATAGTTTTCAGCAGAATCAGCAAACCTGCAATCCAGATGATCGGCAGGAAGGTCACCACTTTGAACAGCACGATGGCTTTGATAAAACTCAAAAGGTACGCGACCAGCAGCGAGGCGCTATCAATTGGCCCCATTGCCGGAATAACGCGGCGCAGTGGCCCGATAATCGGTTGTGTCACCTTCACCACAAACTGTGAGAAAGGGTTATAAAAATCACAATGAGCCCACTGCATCCAGATGCGTAATAACAGCACCATGGTATACAGCTCAATGACCGTTGAAAGCAGGAAAGTCAACGTATTCATGGCGTTCTTAAGATTCCTTATTTTTTAGAGTAATCACGTGCACCAAAGATGGCAGTGCCGATACGAACCATCGTGCTACCTGCCGCAATGGCGGCTTCCATATCGTCCGACATTCCCAGAGAGAGCGTGTCGATATGCGGGTAGCGCGTTTTCAGTCCGGCAAATGCTACAGCCATTTGGCGTGCAACTTCAAACTGCCTTACATATTCTGACTCAGGCGCCGGGATTGCCATCAGCCCGCGTAGACGTAAACGCGGTAGTTCAGCGACCGCAGCAGCCAGCTCGTCCAGTTCCGCCAGTTGAATCCCTGACTTGCTGTTTTCATCGCTAATATTAATTTGAATCAGTACGTTAAGAGGGGGAAGTTCTGCCGGTCGCTGGTCGTTCAGGCGGGTAGCGATACGCAAACGGTCGATGGTATGACACCAGTCGAAATGTTCTGCCACCAGGCGGCTTTTATTAGACTGCAACGGGCCAATAAAATGCCATTCTAATCCTGTTACGCCCAGCTCCTGAAAGTGGCGAATTTTATCTACCCCTTCCTGAACGTAGTTTTCACCAAATTGACGCTGCCCGGCATCAATGGCTTCTGCGATGGCGCTCGCAGGTTTTGTTTTACTGACTGCAAGCAGCGTAATTTCTTCTGGAGAACGGCCGCAACGCGTTGCAGCCGCTGAGATTTTGTCCCGGACCTGTGCCAGGTTATGCGCAATATCGTTCATTTTCCGAGGATCTTAGTATGAATATGGAAGAAATTGTGGCCCTTAGTGTAAAGCATAACGTCTCGGATCTACACCTGTGCAGCGCCTGGCCCGCACGATGGCGCATTCGCGGCAGAATGGAAGCTGCGCCGTTTGATGCGCCGGACGTCGAAGAGCTACTGGGGGAGTGGCTGGATGACGATCAGCGGGCAATATTGCTGGAGAATGGTCAGCTGGATTTTGCCGTGTCGCTGGCGGAAAACCAGCGATTGCGTGGCAGTGCGTTCGCGCAACGGCAAGGCATTTCGCTGGCGTTACGGCTGTTACCTTCGCACTGCCCGCAGCTCGAACAGCTTGGCGCACCACCGGTATTGCCGGAATTACTCAAGAGCGAGAATGGCCTGATTCTGGTGACGGGGGCGACGGGGAGTGGCAAATCTACCACGCTGGCGGCGATGGTTGGCTATCTCAATCAACATGCCGATGCGCATATTCTGACGCTGGAAGATCCTGTTGAATATCTCTATGCCAGCCAGCGATGTTTGATCCAGCAGCGGGAAATTGGTTTGCACTGTATGACGTTCGCATCGGGATTGCGGGCCGCATTGCGGGAAGATCCTGATGTGATTTTGCTCGGAGAGCTGCGTGACAGCGAGACAATCCGTCTGGCACTGACGGCGGCAGAAACCGGGCATTTGGTGCTGGCAACATTACATACGCGTGGTGCGGCGCAGGCAGTTGAGCGACTGGTGGATTCGTTTCCGGCGCAGGAAAAAGATCCCGTGCGTAATCAACTGGCAGGTAGTTTACGGGCAGTGTTGTCACAAAAGCTGGAAGTAGATAAACAGGAAGGACGCGTGGCGCTGTTTGAATTACTGATCAACACACCTGCGGTGGGGAATTTGATTCGCGAAGGGAAAACCCACCAGTTACCACATGTTATTCAAACCGGGCAGCAGGTGGGGATGTTAACGTTTCAGCAGAGTTATCAGCAGCGGGTGGGGGAAGGGCGCTTGTGACGTTGCTGTGCCTGATACGAATTGTAAACATGCCCGATGCGCAAGCTTATCGGGCCTACAAAGGCAATAAACGTCTGATGCGACGCTTGCGCGTCTTATCAGACCTACAACCGCTGCCACATGTAGATACTGTTACGGCCTGCAAGTTTTTTCCTGGTCCAGTCCCCCGGATTGCAGGCATGCCAGACACAGCGCCGTCAGGCGCTGTTGTTTCATCCCTTCCGCGATTTTTACGCCGCTACCGGATTATGCCGTGCCGCATCGAACGGCACCCCTGACTTCAGCACTCCATACGCCACCTGTGCCAGCTTGCGCATCATCGCGCCGAGAATCACCTTTCCTTTCTTGCCATTAGCCGCCAGACGGTCGCGGAACGCCCGTCCCCACTCAGTCTTGCTGGTGGCTACCATTGCAGGCATATACAACGCCCTGCGAAGCGACACATGT
>NZ_CAWORF010000004.1:0-6509 GCF_963883545.1 Escherichia sp. E4702
TTTTGGTGCGATGACGACCATCAGGACGCAACACATCGACATCCAGTTTCTCTTTAGCGGTGTCGATACCGATATAATGAAGTTCATGTTCCATAGTGAAACCAACCTTGCAAATACGGATTACCGGGAAAACCGGTCCATGATACTGTCCGGTTTATCACTTTGGGAGAAAGGCAGCCCGCTGCATAAATCTACAACACAGGTTAGAACCCAAGGCCGGATACGGCATGCGGACTGCAGGCAGAGAAAACTGGCCAATTTTCTCTGCACAGGAGGGATAATACAAGGCCGGATAAGGCGTTCACGCCGCATCCGGCAATAAGGCGTAAGGCGCGATGATATTATTTACACTCCAGCTGGCTTTTAAATCGTCTTAATATCCCTGCTCGAAATAGCTTTCGAGAATAATAACCGCAGAGGCAGAGTCGACTTTGCCTTTGTTGAGCGCCCGATAGCCGCCCTGTTCAAACAGACCGGAACGCGCTTCCACGGTGCTAAGACGCTCGTCATGGAGCTTTACTTCAACACCGAAACGGCCATGAATACGGTTGGCAAATTTACGCGCTCTGGCAGTCAATGGTTGCTCGGTGCCGTCCATATTCAGCGGCAAACCGACGATGATTTCGTCTGGTTGCCACTCTTTCAGTAAACGCTCGATGAGGTTCCAGTCCGGCGTACCGTCCTGTGCTTTAATAGCGGGCAGCGGGCGAGCGGTGCCGGTAATGCGTTGGCCGACCGCTACGCCAATGCTTTTGGTGCCGAAGTCGAAGGCGAGTAATGTTCCGCTCATCAGGCATGCCCTGCCACACCAGGCATGGTGAGAATATCAACACCAATCAGCCTTGCCGCATCGCGCCAGCGGTCGGCTATCGGTGTTTTGAACAGAATATTCAGATCTGCCGGGGCGGTTAACCACGCGTTATCGAGAATTTCTTGTTCCAGTTGGCCTTTATCCCAAGAGGAGTAACCAAGGGCTACCATCACGTCAGCAGGTTGTTTATCGGTGCCGAGTGTTTCCAGCACATCGCGGGAAGTGGTCATCACCGTGTTATCTGAAATGCGAATGCTGGACGCAAAATTGGATGGCGGGGTATGCAAAATAAACCCGCGATCTTCAGCCAGCGGGCCGCCAAGCATAACCGGTTTGTCCAGACGGACAGATTCATCACGCGGCCCCGGCGTGATCTTCAGCTTTTCCAGAATCCCTTCAATTTTGAGATTTTCCAGTGGCTTGTTAATGATGATCCCCATTGCTCCATTGGTATTATGTTCGCAAATGTAGACCACGGAACGACGGAAAATCGGATCCTGGAGAGCAGGCATGGCAATAAGAAAGTGATGCTGTAAATTCATTGTCAGAGGTTCTGTTTCCTGGTTCAAAAAAGCAACAGCGCCCAGTATGCGTGGAAAGTATGGCGCTGTCACTCATAGTCTCAACGAGATCCCTCTCGCTAAACAGGGTTACTGCTGCTGTAATCGTGCTTCAATAGCATCCATTAACATTCCGGTGATAGACACCGGAAACTCTGCCTCAATCTCACGAATACAGGTTGGGCTGGTGACGTTAATTTCAGTCAGGCGGTCACCGATAATATCCAGACCAACAAAAATCAGCCCTTTTTCTTTCAGCGTCGGTCCTACCTGACGGGCGATTTTCCAGTCGCTTTCCGTTAGCGGACGAGGTTCGCCACGACCACCGGCAGCCAGATTGCCACGGGTTTCGCCGCCCTGTGGAATACGCGCCAGACAGTACGGTACTGGTTCGCCATCCACCACCAGCACGCGCTTGTCACCATCTTTAATCGCTGGCAGATAATTTTGTGCCATGCAGTAGCGGGTGCCGTGCTCAGTCAAGGTTTCGGCAATCACACCAAGGTTCGGATCGCCTTCTTTCACGCGGAAAATCGACGCGCCACCCATGCCGTCCAGCGGCTTGAGGATGATATCGCTGTGTTTTTCCCAGAATGCTTTCAACTGCGCTTTATTGCGCGTGACCAGTGTTTCTGGCGTTAAGTCAGAGAACCAGGCGGTAAACAGCTTCTCGTTACAGTCGCGCAGGCTCTGCGGCTTGTTAACGATCAGCGTTCCTTTCTCTTCGGCGCGTTCCAGAATATAGGTCGCGTAGATAAACTCGGTATCAAACGGCGGATCTTTACGCATCAGAATCACGTCGAGATCGGCCAGTTGCAGATCCTGCTCACCCGTGAACTCGTACCATTTATCGTAGTTCTGTTCGACGCTCAAAGTACGGGTACGAGCGCGAGCCTCACCATTGATCAAATAGAGATCGGCCATCTCCATATAGTGAAGTTCGTAACCACGACGCTGTGCTTCCAGCAACATAGCGAAACTGGAATCTTTCTTGATGTTGATGCTTGCGATGGGGTCCATCACGATGCCGAGCTTGATCATTATTCTTCTCCGTTAGCCCAGATCGCCAAAACGCACTTGTAGCGCGGTAATGGCGGTGAGCGCAGTTGTCTCAGTACGCAGAACGCGAGGTCCCAACAGGATATCAGTAAATTGATAGCGGGCAGTCATGGCAATTTCATCTGCCGATAAACCGCCTTCCGGGCCAATCAGCAGGCGGACGCGTTCAACCGGTAACGGCAATGTATTGATGCTGTTACTGGCGCGCGGGTGAAGATTGAGTTTCAAGCCTTCATCTTGCTCTGCACACCAGGCTTCCAGATCCATCGCCGGACGGATTTCTGGTACCCGATTACGACCACACTGCTCGCAGGCGGCAATTGCAATTTTCTGCCACTGCTGGAGCTTCTTGTTCAGACGTTCACTATCCAGTTTAACGCCGCAGCGTTCAGAAAAAAGTGGCGTAATGAGGCTTACGCCAAGTTCTATCGATTTCTGGATAGTGAATTCCATTTTTTCTCCGCGCGACATCACCTGACCAAGGTGAATATGCAAGGGAGATTCACGATCGTCTACCTGGCCTTCCAGCACTTTAACTTCCACGCTTTTTTTGCTGGCGCTGGTGATTTCTGCGTCAAAAACCTGGTTGCTGCCGTCAAATAACTGTAATGCCTGACCTGGCCCCATACGCAGGACGCGCCCGATATGGTTAGCGGCATCTTCACAAAGCGCGATCTGCGAATTGCTGGTGAGTGGTTCAGGATGATAAATGCGGGGGATACGCATGGTTAAATATCCGCGTCGTCTCCCCACGCGGTTGCGCGCGTGGGGTAGGGTTAACAAAAAGAATTTCGCTAGTGTAGGTTAGCTCTTTCGCGCCTGGCAAGCGCGTTGCACATACGGGTTGTGATTGCCTTGCACCTTTGCGATGCGCTCGTCACGCTCACACTCCCAGTCGGTGACCGGATACATTTTGTTCCAGGCGTTAAACAGCTGCGTTTGCTGGCGTGAGAGTGTCAGGTTGTACTGGTCACGCATGTAGAAGTAAATCCGCGCAATGGAACCACGGGCATGAGCGGGCGGTTCAGCAACTTTTTCTTTGAAATCAATCTTCATAGCGCACTGCCCATACTGCCCCTCGCCGCCATTCCACTGGCTGTACATAAAGTTGCCGCGATCGCCGTTCACTTCACCTATCGCGGGCTGCAGGTTATGCATATCGCTTTCCATTTGGCGATAAACCGGATCTTTAGCGCAGTTTTTACGACCGCCTTCCTGCCAGCACTGACGCTGGTGGCCGAACTGCCAGGCGGGAACAACATGTTCCCACTCTACGCGGCTGGCGCGGTTTTCATTTTTGCGCACCTGATACCCGCACGACTCCAGATCCACGATGCCTTTTTTACCCTGCCAGTTGATTTTACATCCACAGTAAAATGTTCCCGGCACATCAGCGTAGACTTTTACCGCTGCTGTTTTCGCCTGGGAAAAACTATTGATGCCTTCGGCTAACGCCGTGCCGGATAATGCTGCGCTCAGTACCACCGCAGCCACAGACAAATTACGGTACATCACTTACTCCGTGTTAAAACGAGCGAGCAACGTAGCGAAAGTTGTTTTGGTATGCAATCAGCCAGATCAGTAAAATTCCTGATAGTTCTGCTGGTTATTGGGCAACCAGTTGTTCGCCACAGTGAACGCAGCGATAGACGGCTTCGCCTCGTATCACGCGGTTATGACGACGTACGGTGAGCTGATGCTCCTGGCATTTGCAACGGTAGGAGAAAGTGTTACGGCGCACGGATTGCAGTTCAAACTGATGCGTACGGCGGGCGGGAACGCCCAGCACGCTTTCCATCATCCACTTCCACTCTTTGCCATGTGGCGCTACGCGACCAAAGTGTTTCCATACCAGCAAATGCGCCAGTTCGTGTGGCACCACTTCTTCTATAAAGGCTTCACTGTTTTCCAACAGCAACACCGGATTGAGGCGAATTTCATAGCTTTCCAGCCAGGCCGTTCCGGCGGATGTGCCTCGCTGGGTATAAGAGAGTTTTGGCTCCGGATAGTTACGCCCCAGCTTCAGGTTGGCCTGGGCGAGTTTTTCCCGCAGGCGACGCATAACAGCCTGTTGGATGGCGATAGGGAGACGGGATGTTTTCATAGCGGCAGAGGATAGAGCGAAGAAAAGATGACTGCAAGAGGTGGCTTCCTCCGCGACGGGAGGAAGCCTGGGGAGATTAATCGTGAGCGCCGATTTCGCGCAGTTTACGACCTTTCATCAGATTACGTTCAATGTGTTCCAGCGAAACGTGTTTGGTTTCCGGCACCAGCCACAGTGTCAGCAGGATAAACAGCACGTTCAGACCTGCGTAAACCCAGAAGGTATTGGCGTTGCCCAGCGTGTTGAGCATAGTCAGGAAGGTTGCGCCGACAATCATGTTGGCAATCCAGTTGGTAGCGGTGGAGCAGGTGATACCGAAGTCGCGGCCTTTCAGCGGCTGGATTTCAGAACACAGTACCCAAATCAACGGACCCGCGCTCATGGCAAAACCGACAATAAACATCAGCAGCATGGCGATGGCGAAATACTGCGCCGACGGTGAGTGAATACCGATGTGCATCATTGTACCTAGTACGCCCATGCCCACAGCCATCACCATGAAGCCCAGCGTCAACGTTGGTTTACGCCCCCAACGGTCAACAAGACCGATTGCGATAAAGGTGGCAAGTACGTTGGTCAGGCCGACAATCACGGTCCCCCACATTTGCTCTGTGGTGTTGGTATAACCCGCCAGTTCGAAGATTTTCGGCGCGTAGTACATGATGACGTTCATCCCGGTGAATTGCTGCATCACCTGCAACAGTACACCCAGGAACACCGCGCGACGGAAGTTACTGTTCTCTTTAAACAATGCCCAACCGCTCTGTTTAACCTGCAAACTTTCACGGATTTCATCCAGTTCGCGTTTGGCTTCCGCGCTGGTGTCGCGCAGGCGCAGTAGCACGCGTTCGGCATCAACAAAGCGGCGTTTAGCGGCAAACCAACGTGGGCTGTCTGGCAGGAAGAAGACACCAATCAGTAGCAGAATTGCCGGGATGATAATCACACCCAGCATCCAGCGCCATGCACCGGTGTAGCTGAAGGCGGTATCAGAAAGATACGCGCCGAGGATCCCGATAGTGATCATCAACTGATACATCGAAATCATACTGCCGCGAATTTTCTCTGGCGCAATTTCAGAGAGGTACAGCGGCGCGGTATAGGAGGCCACACCTACCGCCAGACCCAGCAGAACGCGGGAAAGAATCAGTACTTCAACGTTTGGCGCAGCCGCAGAGAACAGCGAACCGGCAACAAACAGGATTGCGCCGATCATCAGGCTCTTTTTGCGCCCGAGTTTAAAGGAGAGCCAGCCGCTACCCACCGCACCGACTGCCGCACCGAACATCATGGAGCTTACGACCCATTCTTGTGTGTGCGAGGTAATCTGGAATTCATCTGCAATAAACGGCAGTGCGCCAGCAATTACACCGATATCCAGGCCAAAGAGTAATCCCGCCAGAGCAGCAAGGAAGCAGACGAAAAACGTCATTGCCTTGTTTGACCGCCCCTGTTTTTTAGCGTCAGGCATGATGCCCTCCAATATGGTTATTTTTTATTGTGAATTAAGATAGGTGAGTACGACGTAAAAAGATGTGAAGCAAATCACATCAGTGTAATCGCTTACACTAATATTCATTATGGTTATAATTTAAGTGCATGAAAATAATTGATTTATATCATCATAAGTTAAACACAGTTATCTGCAATTAAGACTTTACTGAAAAGAAATGTAACAACCGTGAAAACTGAATAATAATATGAAAATATTACAAATATTTGGCTGGTGTGGTTGGTGTAATCGGTTTCAGTGGTGATGATAATTTGCGGTAAAACGTGTTCAGGAAGAATGATGTTATTCTGCGGGCGGCTTTTTTCCGGATGCGGCGTGAACGGCTAATCCAGTCTACGAGCGCGGTGATATCTGTAGGTCGGATAAGATGCGGCAGCATCGCATCCGACACAATGCCGGATGCGGCGTGAACGCCTTATCCAGCCTACGAGCGCGGGATGTCTGTAAGTCGGATAAGATGCG